>JAHRVS010000310.1 GCA_019090565.1 Gammaproteobacteria bacterium | reverse complement strand
GTGTTGGTATCCACGCCGTTGATAACTCTCAGATCACTGGCATAGGTCGTAAAGAAGTTATCAAAACTAGCAAGAGCCGTATCCCCTCTTAGCGTGCTCGTAGCCAAAGTAGGATCAGGGAATGGCGCATAACGAATTGGCGACCCTCCGATAGTTTGAATCTGGCTTGCCAAAAAATTATTGACCGGGCCTCTTCCATCACTACGGTCTGCATTTCCCTTTGGGTCACAGAGACTTGTAGGGTCCCAGCCACCACCCGCATGCACCATGACAAAAAACTGACTGACATCCTCAGCCGCAAATGCCTTTGAACTGAGACCGTATGGCGCACTGATGGCAAGGCCACTCGCCCCAAGAAGTTTTACAAAATTACGTCTATTCAAGTTATATTCTCCTAATTATGGGCGCACTATTCATAAAGAAATTGATAATCTGAAAGCATCACATTAAGAACAGCTTGCCAAGATCGGAGTACATAATCCTCATCAAGCTCAATACGGTCATTGGAATCAAGAGACTCCCCCGTTTCTGGGTCATTCCTAAGCTGACAGTTCCAACTCAAACGATTGTTTTCCCAAGAGTCATCAACCACTATGGATTGAAGCCCCATTGACCTCACTGCGGTAAAGAGCTGGTATATTTCATTTATTTCCGTACCGCTCGTTGCGAAATCTTCCCCATAAAAATTCCAAAAGAGGTGCTGTATATTGCTTCTCACCGCAGCCTCATCGGTCGTATCTATTGAAACGTATGGAAATAGTAGGCGATTTGATGCTGGCTTAAAAAAGTCACGAGCGACGACCTTGCATGCCATTTCGGCGGCCATACGATCTTGCACGGCAATCATCAAGCCATTCGGTGCCTCAATTCGATTAATGACATTATTGGAATCAATGCCGCCATAAAGCTGGCGATAAGAATCACTGCGAGCAGCAGTAAGCCAATGATACGATGCAGACGAATACACCCAGTCATACCCAAGCACCGCACCAATTTTTCGATCAAGCATCTCAGGCGTTAACAAGCGCGCACTGCCCATATTATTATGAATGTCTGCATTGGATCCGGGTGCTAAGGCCGTGGCGCGCCAATAGAGTGATTTAATCACGCCCAAAAAAGCGACTTTTACATTTTGATTGCTCTCTCTGAACTCATGTGAAATTTGATTAAATGTCACTTGCTGTGCAAGGTAAGCCTGCCATTGGGCAGAGGAGGTATCCGTCGTAACAGGTCTAATCAAGGGGTCCTGCCCACTGATCCCCTTATAAATAGTTTTCACCGTCGCCACAGCAAAACGCGGGTCTCGCGATATCTCTTGCCCTAGCCATTGAAGCGAACTATTTGTGTTGCCAGACAAAGGCATGCTGACCCCGTTAAACCCCCGGGCGAGAATATCTGTATACCAATTGTCATTTTCACTGCTAGGCCTATAGCGCCCAAGGTAATCCCAGTTTTGAAATATAGAGGCAACGGGGTCCATGACCACATGGCAGCCAGTACACTGGGGGTTATCTAACGTGGGGGTTGTTCCGACAACATTAAGAGACTCTCCTGGTCGAGACCCCTCTAGCGCAAGAATATCCACATCGAGGAAAATATCATAAACCATTCGCGCGCGATGACGGTTGCGGTTGGTATTAGTGGTAGGAAATCGATTTAAAAACATCACTGATGTTAATAGCCCCGCATGCGGAATATCAGTAATACGTGCTGGTTGAAAGTCAGTAGGGTCTTCAGGGTATAAGGGGTATTCAATTTCATCCATATCCCTAAAGCTTGCCTGACCTTCAACGCCGTAGGCTCTTGCTGAATAGGCATTGACCATCGTGTAATCGGCGGTCAGAATCTCACTAAACGGCCGGCCGGATCTTGCCACATAGTCGATCAACTCGAGAACCTCTCGCCCTACCGCATCGTTCGTATAACGTCTTAGCTTATAATATAAATCGCTATCATAATTCGGCCCATTGATTTCTGTCCCATCGCCCTGATCAATTTTTTCTAACAAACCAAGATTTCGGTACCACCTCCGCTCAGGGTAGTCGTCATCACGAATTAAGGATAAAGCATTTTCGCTACCCAAGTATTTATCCTGCAATAGCACGTCGTTATAAATTTCTTTTAAACGCTCGTAAAACACATCTTCGCTCATCACTGCCATAAGAACACCGTCTAGTGCATCTTCCCCACCGGCAGTAATGGTACTCACTTCCGCAGGGCTTGGAAGTCGGCCAGCGAGGTTAAGCGTTGCCTTTCTGAGTGTTTGTTCAGGAGTGAGCAGATCAACCCCTGTCAGCGCTTGCTGACTGGTTAGTAATGCGATGCCATTGAACACACCCAGTATATATTCGGCCGTATTGGTCGCACACTCGCCAACACATTCCCCGGGCTTTTCTGTTGGCATCGTTTGTGAAATCTTCAGCTCGAGCGCACTTTGACTACTGCAACTAGGACAGGCAATAAGGCTTGGTCCAGAGGGGCTCCCCTCTCCGGAGCTGCCATGGCAACCTGCACAATCAGCGCTATAAATAGCCCGCCCCTCTTCATTTACGTAGAGGAAATCACCTTGTGAACCTTCAAATCGCTCTGCCCCCATTTGCCCATACCCATCATAGTCTCCCCCTCCACAGGCAGTAAGCAGAACGATAATGGAAGCGCCCAAAAGTGTAGTGGCCGCTTTGCGAATCTGAAATAACGCTACTTGGTCATAAAGCATGATTAGCCTCTTTTTTAAAAGCTCCGCCTCAATTAGTCATCGAAACAACCGAACTGGGGGAACGTCCAGTTTCAAGTTAAGAATTATTATATGGACACGGTGGCCAATAGGGGAAAGGCAGCACTTGCTTTGAGACTTGCCGCACTAAACACAAGCAGCGGTTTTTAAAATCGTGAGGCAGTTCAGATATTGATCAGCATCAAAATCAGCCAATTTGACTCTGTCTGACAAGCCCGCGTTATATCGGACTTGAAAACACAATGGCTTTTAGAGGAATAAAGAAGATTGTTCAGGGCTAGCCCGTAGCAGGCCGTGGGAACTCGTGCAATCGAGCTAAAGATTAGTTCCCCAAAAGAACGCCGAACACCAACCTCTTGTAAACAGTTGATTTTGCCTGGAGAAAATTTTGATCCAAAACACATTGGATTGCCGATCTGGCATATAAGGCACTTGTAAACAAGCAGTTTCAACGGGATTTCAGTGGTTTCTCGTGGGTGTATACCTTTAACGTACAAGAAGCTGGTTCTGTCATCCATTGGCGCCAAATAAATGTAAAGCGCGTTTGTTTTTTCTTGGCGTTTTTTGGCCGGAATGGGCCCTATCGGCCCGTGAAGTGCCCAAATTAATCGGGCCTTTTATAAGTGGGCCTTCAGTGCTCGCTCAATAAGAATTTTGATCCTCATAGGGTGGAAATCATAAAATTTTTTCTCTAACTTTGTGTTTTTACTCACCTCGCCAGCAAAGCAAAGATCTCCGTTTCATATTTTCCAACCCTTAGCTATTTTTGTTCTCATGATAGACGACCACATCGATTTAGATGAAGCCGTGAGGGCTGGCTGCATCACTTCCAAATTTCCTGTTAACGTTTTGCCACAGTCAGCTCAAAATATTCTCACAACGATCTGCTAAACTAAAATAGCAATAAAATGTGGGAGGCATATTGATGCATCGCGATTCCCATGGTGATCAGATCAAGAGCAAACGCTTGTTGCTATAACGTAACGTAGGAGGAAGAACCCGTTTACCGCGGACCTATTTCTATTATTTTTTTGTAGCCACGCGAAAATCCCACTGCAAACCCTCTGTGCAATAAGAGCACATAAAGAATCAAATTCTTACTTAAATACAAAGGAGGAGAGACATTTATGAAACAATTGATTTACACCTTACTACTCTTCATTAGCGTCCTTGGTAGCACGACTGGCCGCACGCTTAGTCTTGGCGAAATAAGCATAACCTCGTCTTTAAATCAAGCCCTGCAAGCAAGTATTACCGTTAAGAATATCCAGGGACTGCAAACAGAAGAGATAATTGTATCCATAGCAAACAAGAAGCGATTTAAATCTGCTGGGGTGGAATACTTACATTTCTACAGACAGTTCAAATTTGAAATACGTGAAATCAATGAAAATGAAGTATCAATCGAAATACGCTCTCATGGCTCGGTTATCGAGCCATCCCTAAATTTTATTATTGAAGTACAGACCCCAACCGGACGATCATTTAAACAATACACGTTGTTAGTGGAACCTCTGTAGTTTTTTTGACTGCTCACATAGAGCCCTACCAAAAAACGCACCTTTCTAAAATTAGTAATTTATCGCTAACCTCATAACTATTGTTTTTTATAATTAATCTGGTCATTCGTTCGTGAATTTCGATATATCCAATACCAAGGTAGTACTCTCAAATAAAAATGGGAGCCAAGGCTCCCATTTTTATTTATTCTATACATCTACCGAACATGAAACCAACTACAAACTAATCCGCCGCAATATTCGTAGTTGTTTTTGTTGGTATATTTATTGCCAACTCTGGTACTGCACCGGTTTCATTTTTATGAAATGAACTGGGTCCCATACCTAGCATATCAGGAAAAAAGAACTGTACATCGAGATCAATTTGACTAAAATCCTTCGGCAGTTTATACACATCAAAACCCATTCGAGGAAATGCTCCCGGGAAGTTTTCATACGCTATATGATCATCAGGATCATCTTGATAATAAAGCTGGACACCAACAGGAAATGTCTCTGGTATATTAATTCGCGCAAACACATCCCAGCCATGGTTACTTGATAACCAAAGCCACGTTCTCTCTCTGTCTATATCCATATTCGACTCGAAATCGCTAACTTTACCATCGACGAACTCCCAGCCGTCGGCTTCAGGCGAGATTGCAGCATTGACTCTAGCACCACTTTGCTCATTGAAGTCCAATGCAATAATTATATGCGGTTCTACTAAGAAACGACTAAGAATATCGGCGCCCGGAATATTAATACGCGCATTAAATCCTAACATTTGATCATAAATATCCATTTGAGCGCGAATTTTAAACACCGGCACTTTTGCAACAACCACTGTCAAGGCAATAATCACCGCGTCACGTACAGGACCCTTTACTACACCAATTGGAATAGCCTTAATATGCTCAAACGTATTTAAGTGTATTTTAGGCGACCACGTACTTAGAACATGCGTTTCGATCGTAGCGTAAACCGAGTCAAGAACGCGATGTCCTTGCTTGTCCCCGACGTTTGCATAAAAATCCTTAAACATCAAAAAATTGTCTGTCTGAGTTTGAAAGCCGTAAAAAACATTCGTAGCCGTCGAGGTTTTTAAATCGTAATCCACATAATTTGATCTATTCCTGTCTGATGAGCCCTCTATGACGTAGGCATAACGTTTTCCATTATTTTTGGTGAATTCCAGCTCTCGAACAACCTTCCCGTTTATAAGCATGGTAGCCGCATCATACCTCTGACGACCAGTATCCCTATACATAAAAACCAACTCATCTTCGTCATCAATGATACCTATGGTGCCATCGATATCGCCCTCTCCCTCAAGGTACACAAATCCACTGTCATCATATTCATCAAGCTGAAAAGGAATCGGAATCATTTTTCCACCCCGAACAGACATAACGCTATACTGGCCAATATCTTTACCCAACAGTGCGGGGATTTCTTTGCCTCTAATTTCAACGGGGTGTAAATAGGTATAGTGGTTCAAACCAAGGTGGTCGATTGCATCAGAAAGTTGCTGCGGTGACAACTCCTTAATAAGGTCGCGCTGCTCTGCCAAAATAGTCGGGTTTTTCTCATACTCGCCAAGTAAAGTTTGAAATCGTGTCGCCTCCATTTCAGGAAAACCACCCTCTGCCCATGTTGGGCCTATGGAAATAAAGCAGGCAAAAAATGTTATAAATACAGCAATTCTCGTAAGCACGAACCCATCAAACTTTTTCCGTTTCATATTTTTGCTCCAAAATTTTTTATTATAATGAACAGTCAAACTCTTCTTTGAGCCGCCGGATCTAAACCACCAGAATCAAAAAGCCAGAACGCATAAAGTTCAACATGTAAAGAACAGCCATTTTACTTGTATATTCTTGCACCCGAAAAAATCTGAAACAATGTGTATTGCGACACTAAAGTCACCCCCTTTTCGTCTACGCACAAATGCCCCTGGATTAATTTGCGACAAATATATCGCTACGTTCCAAAAGAATGCATAACTGCATTAGGTTTACCAAAAAAGTTAAGCCGGATATCACCTGAGTATCTAAAAAAACAGTGATTTTCACGCGATAGCAAGAAAGCCCCACATGTCGAACCACAGCGTATAAGGCATACACTATGTACTGCTGCCGGTTTTGTAGATGCCTTAACCGGTGGCGCCTATAGACGCCGCTATCATATGAAAAGCGTGCTTTTAGAAGTGGCCTGGAGCCAATAAACGAAGTGATGTTTGCTGCAGTATGTTTTTGATGTTTACTGAGGTGAGAAAAGTGCCAGTAAAACTGGGCCTGCGGTGATTTAGCCTAGGCTATTCCTATACTCTCAACAGGATCGTGGGTGCCTCGTCATCACAACAAATCATGAGGGCAATGCCAAACCAAAAGCATGGCATTGCCCTCATGATGCCCCTGGTTTAATCATCTGAAGGGGCTTTTAACTCAAGAGCCAAAGCGTGTAATCCGTCTTCAAATTCCATCGAAAGCGCCCCATATACCATTTGGTGGCGCTTAACGGCAGAAAGAGTTTCAAATATCTCTGCTACAGCTTTCACCCTGAAATGCGTATCGTCCCTATCGGTATCAAGGTGCCCAGCATGCAGGTGGCTTTCATTGATGACCTCAATTTTTGAGGGGTTAATTGCATTGGTAACATTGCTGATAATACGATCTTTCATTTCCATAAAAAGGCCTAGTTATTGCTTGGTTAAACAGCTCAAGGTTACGCAAAAGGCAACAAAGACTCAAGCCCAACCCTCTCCAACAGCTCTAATCTACTTGGAAAGGTCTAGAGCATTAATAAGCACTACTGTCGCTACTGCTCGCAATCCAACCAACCAGACTGAGTTCCGATGCCAAAACGACTAAAACAAGGGTAAATGCCAAATAGTTTACAAAAAAAGCACTTCAAATGTCGCCCTAGAGCAGCAGCTTCGTCTATCTTTAAAAGGAGAGAACCAAAGCCACCAGGCACTCCTAACGATAGAGCCAACTTGATGCTCTGCTTAAAGAAGACATTTTATGTCGTACCTGAAAACCAATGAAATAACACCAGGAATGATATGCGCCGGTGATGTCGTCGACAAAAATGGACAGATGCTCATTCCCGATAACACCCCTATTGAAGAAAGGCACCTGCGATTACTAAAAGCCTGGGGAATTACTGAACTTAACATTATCAATAAGAGTGGGGACGAGACGATACAGACTGACGCCCCTCCAACAGAAGCAGAAGATACCGAGCTTTTGCAGCGTTTCATACTCAACAAGCCTCATCTGCCCGCCGTTATAGAAATGAAAAAGATTCTTCTTTCGGGCGAGTTCTTAGTGAGAGATATATGACAAGGAATCAGATTGTCCGGAAGCTCTTAGCCGATGTTGAGTCGATGGTTTCTCCCCCAAGGGTGTATTTCAAACTAAGAGCTGCTCTCGATGACCCCACTACCGATTTCGATGATTTGGCTGGCCTCATTAGTGGTGACGTTTCCATCGCAGCTCGTCTGCTTAAACTTGCAAATAGCGCTATGTTTAATTTTCCGAGCCAAATCAATAGCATTGATAGGGCGCTCTCTCTCATTGGCACTCAACAAACTGTAGAGCTGATACTGGCTACTGAAGTATTGCAAACCTTTAGTGGAATTCAGAGTGATGTAATCTCCGTTGAGGATTTCACCGCACATAGCTTAGGTTGCGCCGTATCCTCAAGGGTCTTGGCTCAATACAAAAATGAACATGACGTTGAAGCTCACTTCCTCAATGGCTTATTACACGATATGGGCCGGCTCCTATTAATCGCAAAATTTCCGGTGGTAGAAGAAACGCTTATCACTACCAGTCACAGCGAGGCCATCCCCCTTAGAGTTCTTGAGGCGCAGCAATATGGTATAAGTCAAGGGGAACTCAGCGCACACTTATTCGACATATGGGAGCTGCCTGGGGAAGTCGCTGCCTGTGCGAAATTCTACCACGACCCTCTAACATCCCCAGATCACAGCTATGCCGCTGCATTATGCCATGTGGCTAATTGGATCGCTCACAGCATACCTATTGGGTTCAGCGGGGAAACATTGGTCCCAGCCCTTGATGAAAGCGCGTGGTTGTTAGTAGGAATACCTGAAAGCAGCTTGGAGATGATAATGGAAGAGATATCCAGCCAGTTTACTTCAGCAATTAAATTACTACACTAGAAAAACTCTTCCACCATCAGGAAAGACTGCAATTATTTTATGAGTGACTCAAACAAAATAGGCTTAAATAGCCAAACCTATTTAAACGAGCGGATACGTCACCTCGAAGAAACCAATCGCTGGCACAACCATACCCTGAATGTAATAAGTTCTCTAAGTAGCCTTTATCAAAAGCAAAGCCTACCCAAAGACAAAGACCACATCATTCGAGAAACCGTGCCTTTTATATTACAAATCGCACCTTTAGAGACAGTGGGGTTTTGTTCATTTTCTTCATCCAACAATGAAATCGATCTGACCTACATCAACAACCCTCTCGAAGAACATTCGCTTCGCGAAGATCTAGAGCTTTTAATACGAAGTGATCGATTTTCTTGGGCCCTTCATAGTCACTGCCCTCAACTGTACCAACTGAATAATCGCACTATTGTTCTCGCCCCCATCACCACACCCACGCGTATTAGAGGGATGTTTATCGGCAAAGTTCTCAAAAACAGTCAGTTTAAAGGGCATCATAAAAAAGGCCTTCACGCGATCATCCAAAACTGCTCCTATGCGCTCGAAAGCCGTGAACTACAAATCGTTATCAAGGGTCAAAATGAACATTTAATTAAATCCTTTATATCGCAAAGCGCCAAAATAAAGGTGCAAAATAATGTCGATAATCTCACCCACCTGCCAAATAGAGGCAACTTCCAACTTACGGTCAAGCAACATATAAAACATACAGAGTACACGGGTGAAAAACTAGCAGTTGTTTCACTCGATTTGGATTTTTTTAAGCGCGTCAATGAAAGCTTGGGGCATGACGCTGGAGACCATCTCCTTAAAGCTGTCAGTCAGCGTTTATTACAAAGCCTAAAGAGCTCAAGATTAAACAACCAACTTGAAGACACCCATAGCGCCTATACACTTAGCCATTTTGGCGGAGATGAGTTTTGCATTTTACTCACAGACATCTCTAACTTAGACCAATTGAAAAGAGTCATGCTGCAACTCAGCGTTGATTTCTCAAAACCTCACACTTATAACGGAAAAGAAATAATACAAACCTTCAGCGCAGGCATCAGCCTGTTTCCAGATAATGGGAAAACCGCATCTGAACTACTTCAGTTCGCTAACATTGCACTGGACCAAGCAAAGAAGAAAGG
>JAHRVS010000309.1 GCA_019090565.1 Gammaproteobacteria bacterium | reverse complement strand
TTCATTCTAGGGATTTCAGTACTTCAAGGTCTTGAGGGGTGTCCGCATCGAGAAAAATCCCTGGATCTACGCAGTTTATGTGGTGGGTCTGGTCGAGGTGATCTAGGAGGATGGACTTTGCGCCTCTATCCCCTTTAAGGGCTAATAATTCATCGAAAAATGACTTAGAGAACCCTACGGGGTTCCCCTGTTTTCCTTGGTGCTGGGGGACTACAAGTTGTTGCGTTTTAAGCGAATGTTGGATGTCCCGGTATGTGGAGGGCTTGATTGCGGGCATATCGGCTAGGCAGAT
Organism: Gammaproteobacteria bacterium; assembly: GCA_019090565.1. GTDB lineage: Bacteria > Pseudomonadota > Gammaproteobacteria > Pseudomonadales > UBA3067 > UBA3067. The sequence goes on along the minus strand of JAHRVS010000309.1, from coordinate 2,250 downwards.
AATCCATCCCCCCCAGTGCGCGCGTTGTTGCACGCCATAACTGAGGCTGTGGGCCATGCCGAGACTTGAGTTTGGGGTCGATGTGCGTGATGCCCCTACGTTGTCCAGCAATGTATTGACGGCAGTGTCATTCTGGTTGCTCACTACCAGCAACCGCTTACTAGCGGAAAGAATACGCATTGCCGTTTGCAGCACAATGGGTTGGGTTGAGTCTACGGATGCGAGCAGCTTATTGCTGCCAAAGCGCTCTGATTTACCCGCTGCAAGAAGGATAAAGCCTGGCTCATTTTTTTTCATGCGGGAAGTAATTGAGGGGCTTCGGTTTGAATGGATGGCTGCTTTTTGTGTGTGTTGCGAGCCTGAGCTAACTCTGCGGCTATGGAAATGGCAATTTCCATAGGTGTTTTGCTGCCAATCGGTAAACCTATGGGCGCGCGCAGGGCGGATAGTTGTGCTGGGTTGATACCGAGGTCTTTTAGACGCCCTTTTCGCTTTAGCGTGCTTTTTTGAGACCCCATCGCACCTACGTAAAATGATTGGGAGGTGAGCGCCTCCATTAGGGCCATGTCATCAATCCTGGGGTCATGGGCCAGTGCGGCAATGGCGCAGAGCGGGCCGCTGAACTTTTCGCGAATGACATCATCAGGAAGCTTTTGTGTAAACATTACATAGGGGTATTCGTCAGGGCGCCAGTATTGGTGAGCACTTTTGCGTGGATCGCAAAGGCTGACTTGAAAGTCAAGGCTGTTAGCCATTTCTGCCACATACAGGCTTACCGGGTTGATGCCGATAATCAGTAGTTGGTATTTCGGTAGCAAAGTATGAAACAGCTGGGAATCTGTGACGTAAAAGTCGGGTGAGCGGTGGCTTAAAAGCTGCATCGCTCCGCTTGAAATATCGACATGGCGCTGAATTGGTTGTCGATGTTCCAGAGCGCAAAGTAGTTCTTGGAAGTGCTTGAGGTGACTAGGGGAAAGTGGCTCTAGTAGGAGCTTTATCTCGCCGCCGCAAGGCATTTCGATGGCTTGTTCAGTTTGATAGTTTTGAGCGTAATGCACCCAGCGGGGTTTATCTTGAAAGTCGGAGGAGTGAATGACGCGTTTAATTAAGGTCTCTTCAATGCAGCCACCGGATAGCGAGCCGATGACGTCCCCCTTTGAGTTGCAAGCCATTATCGAGCCGGCTGGCCGCGGGGAGGAACCATAGGTGCTGGTGATGGTGGCGAGCCAGCAACGTTCACCCTGTTGCAGCCACTGTATCACTTCGCAAAAAATCTGATGTTGAAGGCGAAACATAGGGGTTGATCGTTCTCTTTATTGGGCTTGAAACGAAAAAAGGAGGCCAATATAAAACTGGCCTCCTTTTTATATGGCCCCTCCCTTCCCTAAGTCAATATGGTAAGGGAGGGGCAGCGCACTAATACGAGCAAATATGCTTGCTGTTATTAGTCGCGACGGTACATGGTGACAACACATGCGCCACCTAGGCCAAGGTTGTGCTGCAGTGCAACCTGAGCACCATCAACCTGGCGCCTATCAGCAGTACCACGCAGTTGCTCAACGAGCTCATTACACTGGGCTAAACCGGTTGCTCCCAGAGGGTGACCTTTTGACAGTAGGCCGCCTGATGGATTGACGACCCATTTCCCGCCGTAGGTGGTGTCTTCGTTTTCGATTAGTTCTTCTGCACCACCAATGTCACAAAGGCTTAGTGCTTCGTAGGTGAGTAGCTCATTGGAGCTGAAGCAATCATGCAGCTCGATCACGTTGACGTCTTCTGGGCCGATGCCAGCCTGTTCATATACTTCGTCAGCCGCTTTCTTCGCCATGTCAAAGCCGATAGCCTTGATCATAGATGCTTCGTTGAAGCTGGATTCAACGTCAGTTGCCATAGACATACCGGCAATGTAAACAGGGTTTTCAATGCCGTGACGCTTAGCAAACTCTTCTGTACATAAAATTGCAGCACCTGCGCCACAAGTAGGAGGGCAGCACTGTAAACGAGTGATTGGTCCATACTGGTGAGGAGAAGCCATTACTTCTTCAACAGTTAGAGGCTTTTGGAAAATCGCATGGTTGTTGTTTCCCGCATGCTTACGGTTTTTAACAGCGATTTTTGCAAACGTTTCGTCTTTTGTGCCGTACTTCTTTTGGTGCTCAACACCTGCGCCGCCAAAAAGCATTGCAGTAGGCGCTGCGCCTGGAACAAATTCAAGCTTTGCATCCATAACGCACTTCATGTGCATGTCCA
>JAHRVS010000308.1 GCA_019090565.1 Gammaproteobacteria bacterium | reverse complement strand
TGGGCATCGAAAGTTAAGCCCTATGGACAAACTGATGGCGTTGGGAGAAACCATTGCCCATGCCAATATGCTGCTCAATGAAGGGAGGCTGCATCGCTATCTTGATGGCAACCAGCAGTATCTTTTTGTTTTGCCTGAAAACGTAACGTAGACGGTGCATGCCAGTGCGGTCAAAGTTAGAGCCGTTCACTGTTTTATACACCACAGGGCGATACATTAGTGTCGACCGAGAGCCCAGCTTATATGCTCGCAAACCATGACGCCTTCTTGCTGGTTAAGAGCCAGTGTTTGCGCTAATTTACTTTGTAAGGCATCTTTAATGGCCTCATTTCTAGGAGCATTACCTAAAGCAACGGCGATATTCCTTAGCCAGCACGCATAGCCGATGCGACGAATTGCGCTGCCTTCGGTGCGCGTTAGGAATTCCTCTTTACTCCACTGGAACAAACTTAGCAGCGTAGCGTTATTAAAGTGTTTACGTGGATGAAAATCTTGCTCACCGGTAGATTTGGCAAATTGATTCCAAGGGCAAACAATCTGACAATCATCACAGCCATAAATGCGATTTCCGATAAGCGGCCGAAGCGCCACAGGAATAGCCCCCCTCAGCTCGATGGTTAAATATGAAATACAACGTCGCGAATCAAGTTGCTTGGGGCCAATGATCGCTTGCGTGGGGCAAATATCAATACAAGCGCTGCAGCTGCCACAGTGATCAGATACAGGTTCATCTAGTGGTAGAGGAATATCCGTATAAATTTCACCAAGAAAAAACCAGGAGCCGGCACTTTTGTTGATTAACAAGGTGTTTTTACCAATCCAACCCAATCCCGACTTTTCTGCCAATGCTTTTTCTAGTACTGGGGCGCTGTCAACAAAGGCGCGAAAAAAATGCCCTGGTGCATGCTCTTCAATGCGCTTCGCCAATTTAGCAAGGCGCTTACGCATTAGCTTGTGATAGTCACGGCCCATTGCATAACGGGAGATATAGGCGTTATTAGGTTTCGCTAGCGTGGGGATCAAGTCAACTCGTGGTGGTAGGTAATCTAATCGGGCGGTAATAACACGCAGGGTTTTTGGCTCCAGAGATATAGGGTTGCCACGCTTTTCTGTGTTGCGCTCCATGTAGCGCATCTCACCATGATGTTCTTTTTTCAGCCAGTCTAAAAGATGGGTGTTATGAGAGCGTAGGTCAATATCACTGACCCCTATCTGCTGAAAGCCCAAATCTCTACCCCATTGTTTGACGTTTTTTAATAGTGGGGCAAACTGCATGTCAGTAATTTTATCCATTAGGCTTTCGGGTTATCCTCATTATTGGTGACGTTGCCTGATAGTTGGTTTTATTGCACCTGGTTTTACCCATGCTAGGCTCAGCTAATTATTAGGCTGCGTGTGCAGGTAAATACTATAGATCGCAGCTCAACAGAAAACCTGTATAACACTAAGCATACCTTTGCGCCGGTTTGATGGGTTTGAATTAAGCCTTTTGTCATAGGAGTAATGTGTTGCATGTTACACTGGTCGATGAAGGTAGAAAAACAAGCCTTTAGAGCAGGCCTTTAGAACTAGGTTTTATGTGTAAAATTAATAAATTAATCGCAGCCGTGGTTTAGCCCGTTTGGGATTGTTGGTGATACCCCTTCATTCTTTCACCAGCCCTCCGCGAGGCAAACCTCGAGTAAGAAGAGATGAAGACAGAAAAAATCACCGTCACACTCGCAGATGATACCGAAACGATCTCATGGGGCAGTAAAATCGCACTGACCTTGCAAAAAGGGGGTATTGTCTACTTGCAGGGTGAGCTTGGCGCAGGTAAAACCACCTTATGTCGAGGTATATTAAGGGCTTATGGGCATGCCGGTGCTGTTAAAAGCCCTACGTATACTATAATTGAACCATATGAGCTTGAGTGCGTAAATGTCTATCATTTCGATCTTTATCGCATGCTAGATCCAGAAGAGTGGGAGTACCTAGGTGTGGACGATTATTTCTCGCCCGAGAATGTTTGCTTGGTTGAATGGCCAGATAAAGGCCGTGATTACCTGCCGGCCTGTGATGTAAGTATCACATTGGAATACCTGAACGAAGGGCGCAGAATGACAGTTGAATCCCATGGTCAGCGGGGCGGAAAGATCCTACAAGATTTGAAAACTATTGAATGAGGGTGTTGTGAGCCACGAGTTAAACGTATTTGCCCGTATTAATGCCTTATGCCAGCGAGTTTTCGTTGGCATTTTTGTAGTGTGGCTGGCGCTTGCTCAGGCAGAAGCAGCAAGCCAAGTGACAGGAGCTCGTTTATGGACCGGTGACGGCAAACAGCAATTTATTTTTGATGTCAGTGCCCATATGAAAATCCACAGCTTTTCATTGCTTAAGCCGAGTAGGCTGGTGCTTGACTTGAGTGACGCCGAGTTTCGTCGCCCCCTGCCGGCGCTTGACCTTAGCGCTACGAATGTTAAAAAAGTAAGGATCGGCTCCCCGAAAAAATCGGTTGCGCGCATCGTGTTTGATCTTGATGCCCCCTTGAAGTGGAAGGTAACGCCGCTTGCAGCCAAGGGGCCG
>JAHRVS010000307.1 GCA_019090565.1 Gammaproteobacteria bacterium | reverse complement strand
TGTCTACTTCGTATCCCGCAGACTGAAGTTGATGGAGAATATTCAGAGTGGAAGCCGGGGTATCCAAACCCACGCCATTGCCAATTCGGCCGTCTTTGGTAGGATAGTTCGCCAGTATGAGCGCGATCCGTTTATCCCCATTTTTTTTGGTCGCCAGGCGGCAATAAGCCGAGAGTAACTGGACCACAAAGAGAGCCCGCTCATGATGCAAAGCGTAACGCACCACTGATATCTCACACCGCTCACTGCGCCAGGCTTCTGCTTTAAAGCTAACGGCTCGAGTGATGATACGCCCGTCCATTTCAGGCAGCACCACTTGCATTGCGAGATCCCGACTACGCAGGCCTTGACTGTAGGTTGTCCAATCCTCTTCACTTGATGAGGACAATATTAGCTGCATCACAGGAACATCTTTCGCAAAGGGAGATACAAACACCGTGGGCTCTGACGATAAACCTGGGCTACTCACCGTTTGGCTGGCGAAGCCTGTTGCATTCACAATCAGGTCTGCTTCGCTTTGCAGCAACAAGGCATTGACGAGGGCCAAGGACTCGGCGTCTTTGAGCGAGGCGATTGCAATGGGTAATGGCTTGAGACCCTGCGATTCGATCAAGGCAATCAAGTCATCCAGCATGGCGGAATTTGATGCCTGCAAGGTGCTGCGATAAAACAGCAACAGGCACACGCTGCCATGCGCTGCGCCAGTGCCCCAGCGTTGAACCCATTCTGAATAGGTTGCTTGAGGAAGAGGGCCTGGCATATAAAGCAAACAGGGAGGCAGTACCTGTGGGTCACGCCAATCTCGGGTTTCGCCCATCAGCTCCGATGCGAGAAAGGCATACAACTGACGATGATTCAGCGCACCGCCTTCGCGCAAAAAACGCCACACCCGCATCGCATTATCACGAGAGACGGTAGAGGCATCGAATAAAGCCGTGTCAGGCGTGTCATCGCCGGGCACCACAATTAAGTGTCTCTCAGGTGATGCTTGCGCCCATGCCTGCAGTCGCTCGAAACCGTATTTCCAATAAGACTCGCCCCCCAGTAACGAGACCACCACTACTTTGGCATAATCAAGCACTTTATTTTGGTACAGGTCGAGGGCTGCTGGCTTTATAAGCTGCAACCAATTAGCAAGCCGAATAGAAGGGAAATCGTCCGGCAAGGATTCAGCGGCATCGGCCAACCCAGCCAAAGAGCTGTCGGCTGCAGAAAGAATGACGAGGTCAGCGGGGGATTGAGCCAAGTCGATGATGCCATCCTCATCGGTAAAACCACCTGGTTTTGCGGCAAGCAAATGCATTGGAGGCCTTTATTCTGCGGCCGAGGCCAGCGCCTGCTCGAGTGCGTTACTTAATGCTGCCTCAGTAAAACCTTTACCAATAAAAACCAAGCGTGTTTCACGGCTTTCCGCTGCCCCCCAAGGGCGATCGAAATACACATCAAGGCGTTCGCCAACCGCCTGCAACACTTGGCGCATTGGCTTGCCTGGCAAGGCTACGAAGCCCTTTACTCGAAAAATATTGAAATCGGCCAGCAGCGAGGCCAAAGCCGTTTGCAGGGCAGCGCTATCCACCTCACCAAACGTCAATACGCAGGAGTCGAAATGGTCATGGGCATGCTCATGATGCGCGCCATGATGATGGTGATGGTCGTGATGGGTATGCACACTTTCAATTCGGTCTTCAGCAGCCAGCTCCATACCAATTAAAACATCCATAGAAACATCACCATTGCGGGCATAATTGACTTTTACCGCATCGGGCACTTTTGCATTCACAATAGATTGAACCCGCTCTCGCTCTTCACCATTCAACAGGTCGTCTTTACTCACTACGACGAGGTCTGCTGCGCTCAACTGATCATCGAGTAACTCCTGCAAGCTGGGGTCATGATCGAGGCTTTCGTCTGCCAGGCGCTGCGCTTGTACTTGCTCTGTATCGTGCGCAAAACGGCCCGCTGCCACGGCAGGGCCATCTATGACCGTAATCACCGCGTCTACGGTGCAATGCTGTTTGATACCCGGCCAATTAAAAGCTTGAACCAAGGGCTTGGGAAGCGCCAATCCAGAGGTTTCAATTAAAATGTGGTCAATTTCATCTCTTCTGGCAACCAGCTCCTGCATCACCGGTAGAAATTCTTCCTCAACCGTACAACAAATGCACCCATTGGCAAGTTCGTATATCCCGCTTGTGCTTTGCTTTGCAGCTTGATTGTCCTCGCCATCTTCACAATCGAGGGGGCAGCTGCGTAGCAGGTCAGCATCAATGTCCAGCTCACCAAATTCATTGACGATCACGGCAATGCGCTTGCCATTCGCCTGCTTCAGCACCTTGGATAAAAGCGTGGTTTTTCCACTGCCTAGAAAGCCCGTGACCACTGTTGCGGGAACTTTTTTCAGATGCATAACGATATCCTGTATAAGGTGAATCACTGCCTGTGACCGAACAGCTAATTTTATAGGGCTTTCACCTTTAAAGGAAATAATTAGCTGAGGCACTTTTATAGCGAGCACAAACACAGGATAATCAGCACCAACCCTGCCCATTTTCCGGTAACCTTATGACAAACCTTGAACAACTCCCCCCCAATGCTGGCGTGTTAATTTGTGGTCACGGCAGCCGCGCTAAAATTGCCGAAGAAGAGTTCAGCTTACTCGCTTCCGGTTTGCGGCAACGCTTCCCCCTCGTCAAATTTGCCTACGGTTTTCTGGAATATTCTGCGCCCAATATCCATATGGCCCTTGATGACTTACGTGAACAGGGTGTCACCGACATCTATGCCGTACCCGGCATGCTTTTCGCCGCAACGCACGCGCAAAACGATATCCCCTCGGTTCTCACTACCTACATGGAAAAACACCCAGGCCTCACCATTGAGTATGGTAAGGAGCTGGGCTTGCATGAAGAGATGATTACTGCATTTGAAACACGCATTCTAGATGCAATGAAGATCAGTCGCCCTATAGAGCCAGGGCAACTCTACGACACCATGCTGATTGTTGTGGGGCGCGGCACATCGGTGACCAGTGCCAATGCTGAAGCTTGCAAACTGACACGCACCGTCTGTGAAAATCTCGGCTTCGGCTGGTCAGAAACCGTCTACTCTGGTGTCACCTTTCCCTCCGTAGGAAGGGGTTTAGAGATGGCCTTAAAGCTGGGCTACAAAAAAATAGTGGTGGCGCCTTATTTTTTATTTGGTGGGCGTTTAATTGATCGCATTTATTCTTACACAGACAAGGTCGCCGCTGAAAACCCGGAGGTGTGCTTTTTAAAAGCCGACTACCTTCGCGACCAGAGTCACGTTATCAATACGTTTATTGAGCGAATCACGGACACCATGAACACCCCCCCTGCACCGCTTTCACTGATGAATGATTTTCGCATGAGATTGGCTGCCGGAACGGCCAGTGTTCACCATCACCATGCTGAATTTCAACCTACCAGCCCTGATGAACAAAACAAGGCTACCCCTACACACAGCCATGCACACAGCCA
>JAHRVS010000306.1 GCA_019090565.1 Gammaproteobacteria bacterium | reverse complement strand
ATAAATTTTACGGCGAATACGCTCTCTTTTTAGCAATGCAAAGAAGCTTTCGGCGCAGGCGTTATCATGACAATTCCCTCTACGACTCATACTCCCCTTAAATTCATTGGCTTTGAGCAAGCGTCTGAAGGGTTTACTGGCATATTGTGAACCGCGATCTGAGTGATGAATCAACCTGCTTTAGGTCGACGCTGCCATACTGCCATTCTCAATGCATCACAAACTAGTTGATTAAGTGCTATCGGGGTGGCCTTTTCCGGACAGGCTCTTATGTCTAATACTTAAGAGTATTAGACATAATGGAAGTGGCATACCTTCACTAACTCTAGCTTTGTGAAGGTCCAAACAAGGCTTACCCGTCGTCCTCTCTATCCGCAAGATAAGCTACAAGAGTGCCGCCTGGTAGCTCCCCATCAGCGTCAGGGTTATCAGCATGCGGCACTGGAGTGGAGCCTTGGATTTTGGTGATCCCAATTAAGTTTGAAGTTTTAGCTTTTAGAAAAAATAAGGTATCCCAAGAACTGATATTAAGGGTTCCAGTTGAACTGGTCGTAAAAAGAGATTCCTGAAAAACATCTATTCCACGCACTAAGCCAGTTCTCTTTGCCGACTATCAACACCCTTCATTTTTGTTTGGATTATCCGGTTTACTGTGTTTCTTTTCGCTAGTTTCTAAGCGCCCTATATGAGCAGGGTCTACAATATATTTCGCACCATAGGTCACAAAAAAAGAACAGAGCAATATTAGAGCTAATCCCGCCACGCCTAAAAAATAATTCTTATCAACAAAAACAATCTCAAATACCGGAAACAGCATGATGGCAAAAAAGATTTGCACCATGAATATATATTTTTTAAAGGCCATATAGCTATGGCACTCGGGGCACTCAGCCCCAATAAAAAGCGAAATACCCATATGTCTTAGCAGCGGCATTTTAGAACCGCAAACCAAACAAGATTTTTTGTCATTTACAATACCCCCTATTTAGAACAATCATCGGGGCAGTCATTATTTTTTTCAATTGATCAGCTACCAATCCACCAACTGCCCCACCAATTAATCCTCCAACCATTGACCCAAGTCCAACTAAACCTCCTACAGCACCCAGCCATTGCTCCTGAGTTTGACCGAATAGTTTTGTATTGAGGATAAAAATGCCTTAAGTTAATGACATTGGCATGCAGGGTGTTGTGGGCTGAGGGTTAGATACCCTCGGCTACCCAATTATATGTGCTCTGAATCATCATCGCTATGTCCACATCCGGCCAGAAGCGGACTTTAGTAATTAAAATTGTCTTGATCATTTACCCCCCATCAACGCCATTTACATGAGGAAGAGCATAGTTAAAGTATTCTTGCTGGGGAGTTCGATTTACTTCCCAACGGCCACCATGATTTCGTGGTCTTTCTCTTTCAATAGCATGCGTTAGTACTAGGCGTCGTTTAGCTCGCGATACACCAACAAAGAAAGCACACCTATTAGCATCTTGATCACCAAAGAATATTTCGTTCTCAACGGCCATAATTATTGCTGAGTCGAATTCCAGCCCTTTGCTCTTATGTACAGTCAGAATACGTACAGCATGATCATCAGAGAAACGAGTCAAGGCTTGAGGCAAATCGGGGGTCAGTACCAGCAATTCTTCAATGCGCGCTTTAGTATCTCTCACAACTTCAGTGAGCCTGGCATGTGACTCATAATCAGGCGACAGGGCAATAAGCGTCTCCATTCCTATTTGCTTCAGAAAGCTGCACACAGAATCCCACCATCCCGAAAACGGCTCATCCAGCAACTCGGCCGTGGCGACGATTTTTCGCTGGTCCTTAAAGAAACGTTGGAAATTTTGCCTGACGCTAGACTGCGCCTCATCATCGGCGAAGGGGATCAATTGGTTCATCAACCGAATCCAGGCTTTGGGCTCTCGCTGACCACAGAGACAGGACAAGTAGTCAACAATGAGCCTTGCGGCGGGTTCGACAGTAATATCCTGCATCTGCTGCTCGTTCCGGTACGGTATACCCCTAACGTCTAATGCTGCCATCAGGTGGTTGGCGTAAAGATCTAGTTGCTTGGACACTAATACGGCGATTTCGGATAACGGAACCTTTTCATTTCTTATCCATCCGGCAATTAAATCGGCCAAGTACTCAGCCTCTTCCTGGGCATTCTCGAATTTCCACGCGAAGGCCTCTCCCTCCTCACCAGCAAGTTGGTGATCTGACATGACGGAAGCTGGATCGAGCACTCGAATTATCTCGTTCTGCATCCGTAGCAGGCGTGGTGTTGAGCGAAAGTTACGGTACATGTTTAGTGGGACCGCAGAAAAATCCTTAGCGAACGTCTGGAAAATCCCATCCAAAGCACCAGCCCACCCCATAATTTTCTGCTTTGTATCACCGACAGCGGTAAGACGAATGCTCGTACCTTGGAAGGCAACCTTAACCAGTTCATACTGCTGATCTGTACAATCTTGAAACTCATCCAAGAAGACATCGCTATACGTCTGGCGGATGGCGTTTCTCGCGATAGAAGACCTTCTTAGAATCTGAATTGCCAAAGGTACCAAATCACTGAATTCGATTTGTTTTCTGGTGACTTTTCTGTCCCCTATTGTGTAATCCGCATCAAGAGCATCATTGCCAGTAAGCACTACTCGGAAACGATCGATAATACGCTTTGCAAAAGCATGAAATGTGTAGCTATCAAAGCGGGAAGCCAGTTCTTGACCGCAGCGCCGCTGGATTCGCTCCTTCAAGTTTTTACTGGCGTCAACTTTGAAAGAGATAGCGAGTACTCTTTTCGGATAACGGCAGGTTCCGCTTCGTAGAAGGAAGTCAGCTCTCTGCGCAAGCATTTCCGTCTTGCCAGCTCCTGGACCTGCTGTCAGAGCAAGACAGCGCGCTTGTTCCTTCGCTGCCCGCAGTGCATTGGGTTCAAGTATCAGCCCATCCGAAGGTTGCCATGCATCTACAGCAATCACTCGGGCAGCTCCACAAGCTTAGCGATCACAGCATCTGCGAGTCGTCCAAATGATTCAGGCATGTTCGCGAGCAACTCCTCGTCGCTCAGTTGAGCGAGGGCATTTATATGCGCGGCGGGCTTGCTGCCCAGTTTAAAAAGCTTGTGATACGTAGAAAAAAGATTTAACTCTTCACCACTGTATTGGGATGAGCCATGATGGCTCTTGCCCAAAACAGCTTTAATCGTTGAGTCATCCGGAGCCTCCTGCTGAACAGCGTAAGCATCTGGGAAAGCAAGGAGCATTGAAAAATCTAAATCCATTGGGAATGAAAAAAACACCCCACGCATTTCCAGCTCTGTAAGTACACCCTTGGTGCCGTTTTCAAAGAAATGATGAGTGCGAACAGGTACTTTGTCATCATTCCAATCTGATAAAAAAAACGAATTTGGGAGAACTTTTTCAGGTTCATATAAGCCAAGCTGAGTATTTACATACTTTATTCTTCCCCAACCTGCTTGATATCTGCCCACATCTAAATCGAGAAGGGTCAAATATGGGATTTGAAGTGCCGATAGCAGGCGCCAGAAATGGTTGACATGCCTACCTCCAAGCGGTGCAATCGTAACCGCCGATTCATCAACTGGCGCACTCTTTGCCCGAAAAAGGCGCGAAAGTACAATTTCTTCGCTATCCCCTTCGCCCAAAACAACCAAACGTGAGAAGTAGATCTCCGGAAACGCCTGGACAGCCTCGCGTACAAACTTGTGCGCTTCATCGGTTTTAGAGGGTAATTGGATTTTCGTAATTCTTGATTGCCGGGTTTCGGTAAGTCGAAGATATCGAATATGTTCCGGGTCGACACGTCGCAACATTGACGGAGCATGCGTAGCAATTAGGGCCTGGGCATCCTCGTTGCCCGTCATGGAGTTCAGAGCGCTGACAATCCGCCCCAGATAGTGAGGCGAGAGGCTGTTCTCTGGTTCCTCAAGGGCAATCAAAGTAAAGACTGGTGGACGCAGTTTTTCTGGGTCAAAAGAGCCGCCCTCACCAGCAAGGACAGCACGCCCAATAGCTTGAGATGAAAGCACCAATGACAAATAGAGCATCGACTTCTGGCCGTCACTGAGCCGGGAAAAATCGACAAGATTTTCATCATGTCCAGGCGAGAATGATATGGACAAATGCCGAAGCAACGCCTCGATCTCAGATGCCACAAAGGTAATTTTGGGATCTGTAAAGTAGCTGCCTTTATGAAGGGTGCTCCATGTTGTCTTCAGGTGGGCACTAAAAGCATTGATCGATGGATTGGAAGCCAAACTCTCACTAATCTGGTCGGTAAACCCTTTGACCTCCTCTCGTTCATTTTCCCAGTTCACTGCCCGTAGTAGGCGACCAAGAAGCGCGTTCGTTCCGTATGCGATGTGGTCAGAAGGATCTCTCCTTGCGGGCAGATAGTGGACCTGTATTTGATTTCGTTCAGACCTGGGAACTGTTTGAGGATTTATAGGTGAACCATCCGGGCCAGCTTCAAGCACATACACAAAAGTCTCATCAAGATCCCCATCTAGGCCCATCGTGGCACTTAGGCGATATCGCACCCTGGGAACTCCGTCAGGGTCATCAAGGCGCATGTGGCTGAAATGGGGAGCGACTGTTGAGTTATCTTCTTCAGCCTCCAACTCATGAAACACGAAGTCCGCCTCAATCCATAGCTGCCTTTCTTCGGGCGTTTCCTGTTCATCACGCGGGACATGGAAGTCTGAGCGCTGAATACGGCGCAATGACGGATCAAATGCAAACAGTCGGCACAAAGCTTGAAGTGCAGCAGTCTTTCCTGAACCATTGGGGCCAATCAGATAAGTAATATCTTCCAGTGTAAGTTCTGTTGGTACAGAACCGAAGCTCTGAAAATTTGAAAGCCGAATCGACTGTAGTTTCATTCTTATCCCATCTGTCATTGACTTCCGCGTTGGGTCGTAAGCGGACTGAATCGCCCCTAGTTTGCTAGACACCTTGTTGTTTCAAAAGATAGTTCTTTTCATATTCCATTGGCGACACATCATTATTATTTCCGT
>JAHRVS010000305.1 GCA_019090565.1 Gammaproteobacteria bacterium | reverse complement strand
CCTGAGATTCCGCTTCATCGACACCAGTCGCTGCATACTCGCTCAAAGCAGCAAGAGACGCATTTGCTGCCTTAAGGATTTTTGGGATGCGCTCTCTATCTTGTCTGAGTATGTAGTTCTTGAAATCATGAATCATGCCGCCCAATCCAAGGTTGCGGACAAGAGCATCTACAGCGCGCGCTTTGCGCGAAGATTCGTTTTGATACTGATCCCAAATAATAACGGCTTTCGTTGTATTTGTGCGGATCATAATGCTGCCCGTGCTAAAGAGAATGCCTGTTATTACCAGCATGGCAATAATAATAACACCAACACTTTTTATACTCAGCGAATTCATAGAGAACAATCTTTTCCTTGATAATAATGGCCGAGAAATGAGCATCCATTTAAGTATAGATGCTTTTAATGGATGGCGAGTTCAACTTCCAAGTGCTCCATTTATCTACAGCCCTTATGGTTGGGTCACTCTGAGAAAACAAGAAAAATTGTTATGCGAGTCAAAAGAATGTCGTGAAGTTGTTGGTATTTTTATTGCCCCGAATCGAAGCCTCCTTGCTTACGCATCACTTTGACTTTTTTAATTATTTAACCGACTAAATGAAATTGGCTCTCCATTCCCTGGTCGCGTATCGGAATGAGGGCTTGGTACGCGGCTGATTCGTACCAGTTGACGGCGCTGTCTCGATCAGGAAACTGGATGATTACTTTGGTTTGATAGGGTTTGCTCCCATGCAAAGTTTCAATTGCCCCCTTGGCTATAAATTCACCGCCGTAGGGCATAAGCGTCTCCGCTGCCAAGGGGCTGTATATGCTTAGTTTCTGTTTGTTTGTGGGGCTGAGGTCGATGATGATGAGGGCTGGCATGTGTGTGTTTCCTTTTTTGCTTGGTGTTGACATAGTATAAGAAGACGTATAAAAGTTAACAATACTCAAAAATTTAACTGACTGTCTGAAAATATGAACAATGTAAGGATCGTCCCATCGCTGCTTATATTTGCAGAGGTCGCGAGTCAAAAATCATTCACGCTTGCGGCGAAAAATCTTGGCATGAGTAAATCGGCCACCAGTCAACAGGTGAAACGCCTGGAAGAGGAGGTCGGTCAGCAGCTTTTATCCCGCCATACGCGAGGCATGTCATTGACATCAGCGGGGCGGCGGCTGCTGGAACGGTGTGAATTACTACGTGATCAGGTCGACTTGGCATTTGAAGAGCTAGCGTGCAGCCAAGAGATGCCTTCAGGGCGGTTTGCTTTAACCATTCCGCACTCTTGCGAAAAAGATATTGTAATTCCCGCCCTGAGTCAGCTCTGCAAGGAGTTTCCTAAAATAGAGCCGGATGTACTGGTAACGGACGAGGGTAAGGATCTTATTCAAAATAATCTGGATGTATCTATTTATGCCGGTGAATTGAAAGACAGCAATTACCGGGCGCTACCCATTGGCACTGCCAGTGAGAGCTTTTGCGCAACACACAAGTATCTTCAGCAACACGGCCGGATAGTAAAGCCAGATGACCTACTTAAGCACCAGGTGATAGCAACGTCTTGGCAAAAAAGCCCTTTGTCTGTTTTTGAGAGCAGTGCATTGACGGAAAACATATTTGTTGCGGTGGATTATTTTGCAAAAACCAATACCCTGCCGAGCACGCTTGGAATGGTCCTGCATGATATGGGGGTTGCGCTGTTACCCGAGTTCGCAACGCAATCTGCATTTGCGAGCGGGCAGCTGGTGAGAGTGCTGCCCGACTATCAGGGTTGCCAATGGCCATTCTATATGGTGCATCGATTCCAGGGGGAAAAGCCCATTCATGTTGCGCGTTTTTATCAGTTGGCAAAACACTATTTTGCCAAGGCGAATAAATAATTTAATACGTTTAAAAAGTTTTGTTCTGTATTCTCTCTACCAAAAAGTCGATAAAGGCCCTAATTGAAGGTTTTATGTAACTACTTTGTCGATAGGCGGCATATATCTCGCTGTAGCTCTCGTCATGCAGCGTGCATTTCCAGTCTGGTAAACAAATATCCAGTAGCCTCTGTTCGATATAAAAACACTATAAGGACAGCACTATTATTGTTAATGAGTACACCGCTCGTATGGCCAGTAAAGAAGATAACCACATAGGGCGCTTCTGGGAGGGGCGCTTTAAAAGCCAGGCGTTACTGGACGAAATAGCATTGATGTCGTGCATGGCTTACGTTGAGCTCAATCCGATACGGGCCAAAATGGCTGCAACGCCTGAAGAGTCCGGTTTCACCTCCACTCAGTGCGTCTCTACGATCAAGCGATAGAAAAAAACAAACCCAGCGTAAAGCAGTATAAAAAGAACAATCAACATCACAAAAATACCCCCAGTGTGGACGATAAGCCTTGCCAGCAGGCCAGTTTGAAAACTCTCGATGGAAGTAGCCATACACCGCTATCGGAAGGTATTCCCTACACACGGCAGGATTATTTTGAGTTGGTAGATTAGACGGGGAGGGTGCTGATAGCTGATAAGCGCGGCGCTATTGATGAAGAAAGCTGGATCGAACCGGTTACTTGCTTTCAGAATCATTTCTTTGATGTGGCAGGGTCGGTCACTTTTTTAGAACGATACCACAAGGCTCAAAATCAATGCTGAGAAAAACAAATTGGTAGCTTGCCACCCATTGAGCGGTTAAAAGGGAAGTCAGTTTCACTGAAGCTGTATGGCTGAATACGTAAAGTTTGTATAGCGAGCGTGTTTGTTTTTATAGACCAGTTTTTCGTTAATTAGGCCTGTTGATTGGAATAACAGCCTCATTTTCGATGGTTTTTTATAAATCACCATTCAGTTGCTGGTAAGGATGCAGAGGGCTAGGTTGCTTTGTTGATATAAATGATGGATGTCCTTGAAGGAGCTCTAGCGAGACAGCACTCTGCTATTTACCAGGTAGGGAGAATATAGGTGCTCTACTGGAAACCACCACCGAAACTGCCAGCAGGGTCATTGCAGAATCAAAACGCAAGGGTTTTATTCGGCTCATCTGGCCATACCACGCCACACCAGGTAACGATTGACCGAAAGACCCTAACAAAAATTGTTCAAGGTGAGCACTGAGGGCTCCTCGATACAAAGTACGGGTGTTGCTCAACTACATCCATATAAAGTTGAAATAAGCCGGGCTGGGAGTTTCTATTGGATACCCCTGGCTTCCACCATTGACTCAAGTG
>JAHRVS010000304.1 GCA_019090565.1 Gammaproteobacteria bacterium | reverse complement strand
CAAGGCTTTAGCGCAATACAACTTCTCACCGAAGAGCAGCAATTGATAATAAGTGACTCGCACGACTTGTGCTCACCTTACGAATTAACGGAGAAGCTAAAGCTACTCTCCCAAAATGCCTATGAAAATACCGACAATTACAACTGGGAATTTGCCCCGCTATGCGGCAGTGAAAACAAAAAGCTTGGCTACCTGATTATCAAACAGCCGGTCAATTTGGCCATTCACCACGACATTATTTCTCTATTTGTAGACCAGCTGTCTGTCACCATTGAAAACCGACTGCTGCTGCTAGAGCTTGAGCGTTTGGCTAATACCGACTCATTAACTGGAATCTATAACCGCAATTTCTTCCAGAAGACCCTCGATACACAAATCTCAAATGCAGCGAAAAACAGCATCGCCTTCAGCATCTTTGTCATTGATATTAATGGCCTAAAAAGAATTAACGATACCTACGGACATGAAGAGGGTGACAAACTCATCATCTCTGTGGCAAACCTTCTCAAAAAGACCTTTCGGAACTCAGATGTTATCACTCGATCAGGAGGCGATGAATTCGTGGTGCTCTGCCCCAACACCCAGTGCGACGACGCATTAGGCGTGCTTAACAGGATTAGATGTATAGAAAAAAACATGACCTTGGCTCATTATAAAAGTGGTAACACACATCAAATTGAACCAGTCCATATAAGCATAGGCATCGCGTGCTCTACGGAAACCGCTCCAGAGAACGTTTTCCGCCTAGCAGATGAAAACATGTACAAGGATAAAAAGCACTTTTATGCTAGCAATTCCAAGTACCGCTAAGCCCTCTCCCGTGACATAAAAAACCCATTCACCCTTGTTTTTTTCGAATCAAAAAGTAAAGAGTTTTACTAATTCCTCTTCTTGTTGTGCGGCATCCTCATAACCTAGATCAATCAACTCTCCTGCAAAGCGTCCGTCAAATAACAAATAAGAGTGTGTATCGCTTTGTTTTCCTGGTGCATCATCACTCCGTACCAGCCACTGCATTGCCCAATTTAGCATCTTACCTTTAATTTCAGCACGGCCACTTCGAATAAAATCAGAGGCCATTGCGCCAATATCTTCAGAGGGTCGAATATGTACCGCTTCGATCGGCTTTATCGCACCCCCTCTAAATTCGAGCATTTTGTTATTAAGCTTCTCAAGAAAATCCTCACCAAATGCCGCCTCCCCTGCGTACAAAATTGAATTAAGCCGTTCCATTCGGTCAATATCGTATTCTGTATGGTCTAACAACAGCGCATCCATAGCCTTTCCAAAAAGTAACAAAGGGTGGGGGTACGAGATGCAGTGCTGAACAGCCAGCTCTTCTTCCGTCGCCATATGCTTCAGAGATACGACAAGCAGCCTCTCAGCACCCATTCTAATTGCCGGGGACATAGGTGTGTTTTGCCTAAGTCCGCCATCGGTATAATACTCATTATGAATCTTTACTGCTGAAAAAAACATTGGTATCGCAGCAGAGGCCAATACGTGCCGAGGCCCAATTCTAGCCACTTTGTGTTCAACAAATGGGTTGTTCGCCCAGCTCCCAGTGATTGGCTTTGCTGTCTGTGTAAAAACAACGGTATGCCCCGTACCGATATGAGTAGCTGATACAGCCAGACCACCTAAGTCCCCATGGGAAATATTCCTGTGTATTTGCCTCCACGGAGTCTTTCTTGCGACAAATTGCTCCAAACCTTTTGTATTAAGTAGCCCTCCATGCCTTGAACCTCGTGCTTCTTCAGGGCCATTACGGCTAAAGAGCAGCCTACCGGCAGTATACAAGTCACCCGGCCCAATGCTCAGCAAGTGCTCTACTCGCAAATCTTCCCACAGCCCCCTTAAGACTTTACCCTGCTTTGCTGGCTCTCCGATTGTTGATGCGATGAATGCTGCATTTATCGCTCCTACACTTGTACCGGTAAGAAAATCAATAGGAACTTCATAGCCCAGGCGTTTGGCAAGCTTTTCCCTCAAGTATATGAGAACGCCTATCTCATACGCGCCTCGTGCGCCGCCACCAGCCAGCACCATCCCTGTTTTCGGTCGAGAATTTTGGATCAATGTTCATCCTTGAGTATGTGGGTAAAGTAGGACCCGCAACCTAACCATGCGGGTTTATTTTGTTTATAAATAGCCAGTAAAAATACCACAAACCGGAAACCCACGCCAAAGTCCGTTAGCTCTTCGTAGCAGTCTTGGGCATCACAAGGCAATGTCCTGACTAACAAAACCTGGACTAGGGTTTAGGTGGAGTCTGCAGTTAGACTCCCAATAACACCCGTAAATTAGAAAATACCTTTAATAGCAATCCATACCTGCCGCATCTAACCTCTTGGAGACAATAGCTGGAAAACCACGCAATGCAAACAACAGGCATATAGGAAGGGGGGCAACGTTATTACGGGACTCTAAAATAGTTTAGGTAAATCGCAACAGACCGGCATCAAGCCTAAAACAAATCAACGGAAACACTACAGAGAGTCAGGGCGGGATGCTAAGCAGGAACGCGCCAAGAACAAATATTATGCTTTTAATCATTGAGTATGCTCAAATGCGCACGATGAATTATTGCACTTCAAGCCAAAAAATGGAAAAGGTGTTTTAATAGGCAAAAAAAAGGAGGCTAATCAGCCTCCTTTTTAACTATAAGCACTACATCTTACAAGAAAGAACGACTAATCAGTTCTTTCATTATTTCGTTGGTGCCACCGTAAATTTTCTGGATACGACTATCTACGAACGCCTTCCCAACAGGGTACTCCAGCATGTACCCATAGCCACCATGAAGCTGCAGGCATTCATCAACCAATTTCACCTGCAAATCAGTTG
>JAHRVS010000303.1 GCA_019090565.1 Gammaproteobacteria bacterium | reverse complement strand
TGGAATATGAAGGCGTGCAAATGCGCGTGCAAGTGCATACCGATAATGTCGGTACGCCAGAGCACAATCTTCGCTTGTCAAAAAAACGCGCGAACACAATTAAGAATTATCTAGTTAGTTTAAATGTGAATGCAACGCGCATTTATGCACAAGGGTTCGGTGAATCTAAGCCAATCACCAGCAACGAAACCTCGAATGGACGTGCGCGGAATCGACGTATAGGGATTAGTATTCGCTAGGGATGTAATGGCTGCGCGCAGAGCCTACTCAGTGGAGCGTATCGGGCACTTTGAATCTGATTTTAATGCGGTAGGGGCTAAGTGGATAGAGTTTCAGTTGTCTGCTGAGCTTTGGTTTTAAGGGCACCTCTAAAAATAGTGATTTTCACGTGAGAGCAAGAAAACCCCGCACGGAGAGCCGCAGTGTATAAGGCATACGCGAGGATTCGAGTACGGAGCTGACGCGTGAAAAGTGCATTTTAGAGGTGCCCTTAAGCTTGCCGCGACGGATCTCAACGGACTGGCCTCACGCGAAATGGTTTTGGTGGGAGCGATATAAGTTGCGGTAAAAACAACCGCAGTTTACTATACTCTGACTATGTCTAAACCCTTTACCCATCAGCAAGCTACCCCTCCCGCGCTTCTAGCCGCATTAAAAAAACTATTGCGGCCATTGGTCAGGTTGCTTATTCACTTTCAAATTAGCTTCCCGCAATTTTCTGAGCTATTGAAGTCGCTCTATGTCGATGTTGCTGAGCGGGATTTCCCTGTCGAGTCGGCGCAACAAAGCGATAGTCGCATCAGCCTGCTAACCGGCATTCATCGCAAAGATGTGCGTAAGTTTCGTAATGCTCCCCTTGATGATTCGGTTCCCAAAAATCCTGCAGTGGGGGCAAAGCTAGTCTCCACTTGGCTTGAGGTTGCCCCTTTTTGCAAGCAAGCAGGCCGTCCCGCCCCTCTATTTCTAAAAGAACGAATGGGGCAGCCCTCCTTTGATGCACTGGTTACCCTGGTCAGCAAACAGGATTTACGGCCCAAGGCCGTTTTGAATGAGTGGCTGCATAGCGGTATCGTCACGATTGATTCAGACGGAAAAGTCTGCTTAGCGCAAGACGCGTACATTCCCCAAAAAAATATTGATGAAAAATGCTATTTCTTCGCACGTAATATAGCGGACCACCTAAGCAGCAGTGCGCACAACCTGCGAAATGAAAACGACTTGTTTTTTGATCGTCATGTTTTTTACAATAACTTAAGTCAAGAATCGCAGCAGAAACTTGAGAGAATGACCGAAGAGCAAGGTTTGGAATTATTGAAATCTTTGAACCGAGCAGCAAGGCAGTTACAGATCGAAGACCGCCAAAAAGAGAACGCAATACACCGTTTCAATGTTGGAATATTTTATTATGAAGAAAGCACTAAAGGCGACTCTTAGGGCTGGGATATCATCTTGTATTTATCTGCTTGGCTTCCTGTATTGCGCCAACCTGTCTGTGGCGAACGATGAAGAGGGCGGCATTGGTGGAACGGGTTACGACGACGCTAAGGCCCGTTTGTTGCGACCAGATATCCCTAATCATGATATTCGTCCGGATATGCCAGGTATCCCAGAGCGACCACAAACGATGGAAAGGCCCCTTGAACGCATAGATGCCTTTGATGCTGATGCAATAGAGGCGATGCCTGAGGGTATGCCAGAGAAGATAGGTAAATAAGAAATTGATTCCTCGGCGCCTCTAGCGGCTTTGAAAACGACGTGTAAACTGAAAGCCAATGCCCTTTTCGGTGCTGCTGTGAGTAAACCCTTTTACTAAATAGAGTAGCAGAGAGTTTTGAGGGCTAAAGCGGCAACGGGTGTAAAGCATGGTTTCAATGACCTCCTCACTTTCTTCTGCGGCTGCTTCCATAAATTCCAATTGAATACCGGTGGTGTAGCGTTTCCTCCAGCGCTTTCCCAAGCTAGAATTGAAATAGTAACTGTCCACTAAATTTGATTCGGCATGATTGCCTCGGAATTTTTTCCCAACGGCGAGGTGCTCGAACCAGCCTCGTGATAAAGTCCTCATGGCTTCGACGTCAAACCAAAAGTCCATTTTGCCTGTACCCAGCCCTGCTTGTTCATTCGCAGTGGGGAATTTTATTTTCCCACTCAAGTCTACCCACCAAAACTGAAATAGGGGAGATGGAAGCAGGTAGGTTGCTTTGAGAAAGGTATCACCTTGACCAGAATACGAGGGGGTATCGTTGGGGCTGAAGGTATCGGCCCTGATATAGGAGCTGGTGACTTGGGTGTTCCAGTTGTGCCGGCGATATTTCAAAGTGAACGGCACAATGACCCATTCAGAGGGTGTGCGTAAACCGTCACTGTGGCCCTTGCCATGCAAGCCGCCAATGCTTAATAGCCAAGCGTCAGTATTGGCCAGAGAGCTTGATGGGCTGATAATCACCAATAAGGCGATATAAATTACCTTGGTAAGTAGGTGCTGGGCGCGGCCCGTATTCAAGCTGCTCTCCTTGTTAATTACGCACATTGGCCTTAGGGCGCTTCTAAAGTTACGTTTTTCACGTGATAGTTACGTTCACTGGCTACTCGAACCCTCGTGTATGCCATTAACACAGAGAAAACATCGGGTGTGCGCCAATCAGAGAGGGATTGTAGCAAAAATACAATTTGACGAGGAGCGGCTTTGGCCATATGATTATTAGCGGGAATTAATCCCGCAAAAAACTAAGAACTAAGGAGAGCTTATTATGTTCGGTTTATCGCGTAGTCTATGTCGCGCATCATCTTCTCACTGGCTTCACGTAGTGTTACAAACAGCCCCTATAATTGCATTTTCTTTTGGCTTGGTTGCTTGCAAAAATGAAAATACGGCTGCGGACTATAGCAACCCAGCTCTAGAGGATTATTTAAGAAGCAGCGCCAGCCTGACCCCAGTTCCAGACATCTATTCGGTGGATGCGAATGCAGAACAAAGTGATCGCTTTTCGCAAACTAATGTGCAAGAGCTGGGTGTTGATGAAGCGGATTTGGTGAAATTTGATGGGCGCTATTTGTATGTGGTCCAGCAGCCTACAATCGATTATTTTACGAAGCCTCCTCGCTTGCCTGAATTAATTGATCAGCCGTTATCAGAAACACTGGCCTTTGATAACCCGCTTCTATTTGACTCGCGAGCAGCTTCCTTGGCGCCAAGGAAGGGCGCGATTCGTGTGATGGCACCCAACGACACCCCTGCCGCGCCGGAAGTGACCCAAATACCGATTGATGAGAACACGCAGCGTGTGCAGGGTCTGTATTCGTATAGCCTGTCAGATCAAGAGCACGGCTTGGCACTCATCAG
>JAHRVS010000302.1 GCA_019090565.1 Gammaproteobacteria bacterium | reverse complement strand
CTAAAAAGGATATTAAAGTGAATGTCCTTGCGCCAATGGCGAGAACTCGAATGACCGAAGAGTTGCTTGGGCCTATGGCGAAAGATTTACATCCTGAATTGGTGACGCCTGTTGTCGCATTTTGTGCTTCTAAGGAGTGCTCTGTTACCGGTGAGGTATTTAGTGCCGGTGGTGGACGTGTGGGGCGGATTTTCTGGGGTGTAACGCCGGGTGTTCACAAGGCTGAGATTTCCGGTGAAGACATTCGTGACAACATTGACACGATTATGGATACCAGTGAAATGATCGTCGCATCTTCGCCTACAGATGAAATGATGATGATGGCGAAAGCAAAAGCTTAGGCTCCTTTAACCTAGCTCCATCTAGGTGCCAAAAAGGAATTGTCACAATAAGCGGGGATAACGGCTGCGTCGGATTGGCGTTAAATGCCGTTAAGTCTTGTGCACACTAAAGATGTAAAGAGTCTGTGGGCTATCGAGCCCGCAGACTTAAAGTCAATGCAACCTATCCTCAAAGAAGAGCGCGCAGCTCCTTTTCATACAAAGGTAGAACGCTTTCTTTAAATCCCATATGAACATGTCGAATCACACCCTCTTTGTCGACGATAAATGTAGTCGGCATCGCCCGAATACGATAGAGGCGGTTTACCTCTAGTTTTGGGTCAAAAAGGAGTGGAAAGTTCAGATTAAGCTCTTTTGAAAAAGCCACGATATCTTTGCGCTTAGAATCCGCACTTACAGCGATAATGGCAACCTGATCTTCGCCAATTTCATTGCGTAGTTTTTCGAAATGAGGAAGCTCGATACGACAGGGACCACACCAGCTGGCCCAGAATGTGATAATGCTTACTTTTCCTCGATGCTCAGCCAAGTGGACGCTTTGCTCCGAAAGAGACTGGAGTGTGAAGTCCGGTGCTTGGGTGCCGACATTAACCTCATCAAATTTGCGGCCATATAAGTTCGCACTTTTAATGGGCTGTAGAATTTTTGCTTCTTTTAATGGCTTTAAAATATCTGCGCTAGCGTTGGCGCTAATGGTGCTGCCCACTAAAATGGCGACAATGGATAAAAGAAAGATTAAGCTCGCTCCTTTCGGTATCAGTCTAGATATGCCAAAAGTATTAAAAACGGCTGTTTGCGCAGCACAGGGTCGCGTTGTTTCCAAGATGCTTTCCTTGTAGTTGTAGGTAGATACTTTGTTTGATATGTTGCTTTAAAGCAGTGGGGCGCTTAAAAACAGTCTGTGATTATGTGATATTTCTTGATTGACTAAAAGCCTGAATTCTGAAAACTATTAGTTAGTATGTCTGATTTTTAATCACCCTTGGTGAATGTCTTTAAAAATAGTGATTTTCAGGTGAAAGCAAGGGAGTCCCCCGCAGATGACTGCATGAAAGACATCGGTAGAGACGCAGTGAATAAGAAATGCACGAGGGTTTGCGCGTTGCGATGACGCAGTTGTCGCGTTTAGAGGTTCTTTGTGTAGTGGTATAGCTAATGGCCGCTGAGCTAAAGGTGATTATAGCTTCCACTAACGAAGATAGCTTGGAAGGTGGCGGGTAGCTCTTGGTTATTCAAGGGGTTTTTATGCGTGCACTCTACCGGCGGTAGGCTATTGAAAGTCTGCTGGTTCGCCTCCTGCAATCTGGTAGGGTCGTATAAACAATTTCGGTAGAATAAGCACTATGAAAATTGTATGTGATGAAAACATTCCTCTTGTTGAGCCATATTTTTCTGCAATGGGTGAGCTGTTTCTCTACCCAGGCAGAGACATTCGAGCGGAGCATGTGAAGGATGCCGACGTATTACTTGTTCGGTCGATTACTCAGGTCAATAAAAAGCTTCTAGAGGGAAGTTGCGTATCCTTCGTTGGTACGGCAACTATTGGCGAAGACCACATAGATAAAGGCTATTTATCCAATGCGGGAATTTCTTTCTCCAGCGCGCCGGGCTGCAATGCGAACTCCGTAGCAGAATACATTGTGGCCGCATTGTTTGACTGGTGGGAAAATCCGGCCATAGAAAAGCCTGTCTCTTGTCTTGATCGGCTGGAAATTGGGATAGTGGGCGCAGGGAGCGTCGGCAGCCGAGTGAAGGAGCTTTGCAATGCTCTGGGTGTTTCGGCAGTTTGCTATGATCCTTTTAAGCCTGAGTGGGCGCACAATAAACTCGAAGACTTATGCCAGGCCGATATCGTGAGTTTTCATACCCCTTTGACTAAAGGCGGACCTCATCCCACATACCATTTAGCAGACCATGATTTTTTAAAGGAGCTAAAGCCTGGGGCTTTGCTACTTAATAGCGGGCGTGGTGCAGTGGTAGATAATCAGGCGCTTTATCAGTTACTGCTGAATGGCCAAGACCTGCAGGTGGGGTTGGATGTTTGGGAAAATGAGCCGGGCATCAGTCAAGAGTTGGTTGATCTTTGTTATCTGGCGACGCCCCACATCGCTGGCTATAGCCATGATGGTAAAGTAGCAGGGACTCGCATGTTATACGAGGCCCTGTGCCAGTACCTGCTGCTGGATTGCGACGTCCAATTGCCGGATGAGGCGGTTCAAAGTAACGCACCTCACCCAAGAAAAAAGGGGCTAGCATCGTCGATTGCCACCTGTGTCCGTTATGCCTACTCAATTCGGCAAGACGATGCTGCGCTGAGAAAACTGATGAAGAATACCGAAGGAGCCGCTCAGCGCTCACAAGGTTTCGATAGCTTGCGAAAAACTTATCGAAAGCGGAGGGAGTTTTCTTGCTACAAGCTGGAAAAGAAGCTGCTGAACGGGGTTGAGCAGGAGAAGCTGAAGAGCTTGGGCTTTGCGGTTGTTTAGTGGTTTTACACGAGCTTAAGATGGCTTCGGTTGTGCTTTTTGAATAATTTAGCCTGTAGCATTAAATTGCTAGGGTAAAAACCACGGTTTTCATATTGATCAAAAGCACGCTGCATCATTTGTTCAGTTATTGCGATTTCGTTGCCATTACTGGCAACGAGCGCAGCACTATTAAGATGCTTGCTAGTGTAATCTGTTCGAATTTTACTGACTAAACGCATAGGTTAACCTTTATAGATTTAGCAGAGCTGAATAATTCTCGTGTTACCTGAGTAAATTGCTTCAGTTTTATTATTGGTCTTTTGTGAACTTTAATTGCTGTTTGAACAGCGCTTTGCTCGTTAAGGTTCAGTTAAGGTTTATATTAGACCGAAGATACCAGAGACGACGTGCTTTTTTCTACTAAGAAAACCTGTTTTTAGCCCAAACTATGTTAAAAATTGTGAACGCGCTCTAAATCTAGTCTTAATTTTGAGCTTGGTGTCCTTAATTTCGGTTTTTAATCATGATTATGAATAGAAAATTTCGATTGGGCCTTATTGTAAACCCACTTGCTGGTTTGGGTGGGAGCGTGGCGCTCAAGGGTAGCGATGGAGCTGAAATCGTTGCGCTAGCCTTGTCGCGGGGCGCTAAGCCAAAATCCTCTGATAGAGCTGCGTTAGCGCTTGCTCCATTGGTGGAAATCCAGGGTCAGATTCTCATTGTAACGGTGCCGGGCGAGATGGGCGGCGATGTGGCAAAGCACTTTGGTTGTGAGCGTCGTCTGCTGAGCTATCCGGCGACCGCAGGTCAAAGCAGCGCTGAGGATACACGCAAAGTTGCCTTGGCAATTGTTCATCAAGGGGTCGATTTACTCCTTTTTGTGGGCGGTGATGGCACCGCGCGGGATATTTTTTCAGCGATCGGTTTGGGGCCCGTCTGCCTGGGCGTTCCAGCGGGAGTCAAAATGCAGTCCGGCGTATATACGAACACGCCTGCGGCGGCAGGTGAGCTGATTAAGCTGATGATAAGGGGCGAAGTGCTGAGCTTGATGGATGCGGAGGTTAGAGATATCGATGAAGCCTCTTACAGGGAGGGGTGCTTGAAATCTCTTTATTTTGGTGAGCTACGTGTCCCCATGGATTTGCGCTATCTCCAGCATGTGAAGTGTGGAGGGCTTGAGAAAGAGGAGCTGGTGCTGACTGATATTGCCGCTGAAGTATGCGAGTCCCTTGATGCAAATACACTGTGTGTTATAGGTGCGGGCACTACAACGATGTCAATAAAGCATGAAATGGGCATTGAAGGGACCTTGTTGGGTGTTGACGTTATAAAAAATGGATGTTTACTTAAGGCCGATGCTACCGAGGATCAACTTATTTCATTGTTGGGCGTTGAAAGCGAGGACGCGCCCGTAAAAATGATTCTGACCTTAATTGGCGGGCAAGGGCATTTGTTCGGGCGCGGGAATCAGCAGATTAGCCCTGCCGTAATTCGAATGATTAAAAAGGAGAATATCTTAGTCGTAGCCAGCAGAACGAAATTACGTTCCTTGCAACACCGGCCGATCCTGTTGGACACGGGAGATGTGAGCCTTGATGAGAAGCTGGCAGGTTATTTTTCAGTTATTGTCGGCTATGAAGACCGTATTATTTATCCCGCCGGCTGAGCTGATGCGTAGCACTATTTAGCTGGAATTATTTTAAGTGCCTTCCCAGTTTTAAATCAGGCTAGCAGCCTCAGGGAGCCTGGCTAGCTGGGCACGACGCGTTTGCGAGAGGGTGCCTCCTTGGTAACCTGGAATTATTCTCTTTCAGGGCGCTTTACTTTTGATTGAGCAGTGATGTTGCGGGCAATAGTACGAAGTGATCACATCGGGTTGTAGGTTGCTGCTGATCTATAATGCGCGCGCCCAAGTTCATAGCCATCAGTTTATTCTGAATAATTTCACTGCTTTCCTTTATTTCCATTGGTGATCAAGTGATATAAGGCGCTAATAGGGCGGCTAATAAAACTTGATCATTGTTGTTCTCTTACGTACTATCACGGCCTCAACCGTAGGGCTATACCATTGACTCAGCTTTCATCGTAAGACGATGCCAAGCGCAGCAATAGGCCCATCCGAGATGTAGGTATTGAGTGAGAACCACAATTTCGCACTTTCCCGCATCGTGATAATAGTACTTATAAAATATTCTAAAAAAGGAGCAAGCTATGCGTGATGTAGTGATCGTAGATAGCGTTCGTACTGGTCTGGCTAAATCTCACCGTGGTTCTTTTAACATGACGCCTCCGGCTGACATGCTGGGGCATTTGATCAAAGCATTGCTGGAGCGCAACCCTAAGGTTGATGCAGAAGAAATCGGTGACTGTATTGTAGGAACTGGGCTTCCTGAAGGGCCTCAAGGTTTTAACATCGGTCGTATCGCTACGGTTGTTGCTGATCTGCCTATTACTGTTTCTGGTCAAACTGTTAGCCGTTACTGTTCTTCTGGCTTGCAGGCGATCTCTACTGCTGCGAACCAAATTGCCAGTGGTTACGACGATATTATTTTAGCGGGTGGTTGTGAAACCATTT
>JAHRVS010000301.1 GCA_019090565.1 Gammaproteobacteria bacterium | reverse complement strand
TGTAATGGTTGTATTTGTTCTTTGTTTTCTTGGTCATATTTAAACCTCATTAGGTGGGAATGAGGTGTCCACTTTTTGTGGGTAGGTAGAATTGCTAACGCCCATGTAACCGGCAACTTTTTGTGGAGAAATTTTGTGCCAGAATGCAGCGAAGCGAATCAATTGTCGGGTTGGCATGTTTATTAGTCTGCACTTGGAGCCCCCCATCGAGATCTCACTTCTAGTAACGCGGGATCAAGGGTATGCTCTATCTTTTCAAATCTTGTGTTGATTGCATTCAGTTCCGTTGCGAGATCAAATGAGTGTTGCGCGACACAACCAGTACGCAGCGCGGACCGCTCTACTGTATCCAGTCCATTTAGAATAAAAAAAACGCGGTCTATCCCGCACGGCTCCATAATAGCTGCTGTTTGCATGTTGTCTACGGCACCAATAGTGATCCGAGTCGAGCGAATCAGAGGGTGTGGATAGATTGATGCCTTTGGGAGCGCCCTCTGATTGAAAAACGTAAACCAGAGATGGAGAGCAACAGCATACAAAATTAGAACTTCACGCAAAACAGATTCTACAGACTCGGTTAACTTGAGAGCTTCATGAATACCTTTGGCCTGTGCTAACAGGTCTGGCGCTATCAAATAGGAACACAATTTATCTGCATCTGCCTCACATAGCCCCCTCATTGCAGGCAATGAGCTTGGATCAGTCTCCTTGCATTCTGTAAGATAGGGAAGATGAAATCTCGTTACATGAGCAACCTCGTGATAGAGAATAGTGGCTAGCGTGAGAGAGACAGCTAGCGCTGTTAAGTCCTCAACGTGAAGTCTGGATAATGCAAAGGATGTCTGCGGCAATAAAGATCGAAATTCGGCATTAACAAGTGTTCTTCGGATTACTTCAGTGGTGCCTCTAGTGCAGGCGATAACATAATCTTGCGGAACTGTAGGTGACCAGTAAGCAAAGGCCCGAGGCTCAATACCTGTTAGATAGGCTCCTGAAACCCTCAAAGCAGTGTGTCCCGCCTTAGCGAAGGCAATATTTGATGCATCACGCGCACGATTCAGCAGATGCCATGAGATATAATCGTCACTACCAATATCAAGTTCCTCTCCAGAATTAATGAGGATACTCTCTCCATACTTAGCAGTGAATCCATCAGGAATTTTATTCATAATAAGTAGACTAACGATACCAACACAGGTGGAGCGCCAGCGACGTCCAGCCCGCAGGGCGAGTGTGCTTGGCCTTGTGTACGCCCAGCATGGGTATGAACTAATGAGGTGAAAGTCCTCTTTAGGAAGAACACCGTCACTTACTGTGTTGTGATTAGACGTTAACTACTAGCGAATGGCAAGAGCCTTCCCGCGAGGGTTCGTCTGGAGGAAGCCGTACGCAAAACTGCGAGCTGATGAATAAAAACATCATATGAGGCGTAGACTGAAGGCGAGTTGGCAGAGCCGGCCCCACGAAGTGCTTTGGGTCCAAGACGACGAAGCCATGTGTTCTACCGGCCACCGCAAATGATGCAGTTGCGCAGGAAAAGTTCATTTTCTTATCTGGGGGTCTAAAAGCACTGCTTTTGAATCTCGGAGCCGCCCATCCGGAGTGATGTTCCATTCAGATCAAGAGTGCCACTACACCAGTCTGGCTTTTAAGCAGTTACTTTGGGGCTATCAAATTCAGCAGAGCATGAGCCGTCGAGGGAACTGTTGGGACAACGCGCCGATGGAACGTTTTTTCAGAAGCTTAAAGACTGAAAACATGCCTAAAAATGGCTATGAAAATGAAGCGGTAGCCGATGATTCGGTACGGGATTATATTTATAAATATTACAATTCGGTGAGGCCCCATAGCCATAACCTTGGGCTGCCACCGAATTCAAAAGAAGTATTTTATTGGAAAACCTCTAATTCGCTGGCCAAAAAAGATTGACCACTACATTGTAGACTGTTGTTGTCCTTGTAGACTGTTGTTAGCCATTTCTCGGCTGCCTAAGCTCTAGCACCTCACCTCAAAAAGCACTTTGATTCTTCGATGCATATATAGTTCGAGAGCAGTTATTAGTGGGGCTGGTCTAACCTTCCATGCGTAGAAGGCTGATTTACCAACCTTCATTACGCGACAAAGCAGACGTACGGGGTAGCTTTGTGAGTGCTTTTTAATAAAATGATACTTTACTTCATTTCTTTCGCAAAGAAGGCGCTGGCCTTTTTTAAAATATCTTTTTCCATGCGTAGCTCTTTGTTTTCTTTACACAAGCGTTGAAGCTCTACCCGATCACCCTCAGTAAGCCCCTTACCTGCCGACAGCTGTCTACTGCAGCACCTTTTAGCATTGGGTTGGGAACACATCAACCTGAACGGTGACTATGCCTGGCAGCAGAATCAACAGATCAAACCGGGCCAGTTTCGCAACCTACGGCCGTTTGGAGAGGCGTACGATAATTCCCGAATCCTATATCGCCCCCAAAATACTGTGTATTTTCAGCCGCTAACGCGCGACTTATCCTTATTCGTTTTATGCAACTTCACTCCACATACCATCCATCATTATGGGGTAAGTAATCGGCTTGTAACTGGTAAACTCAATGTCACGAACATGGGTGAAATCTGTCC
>JAHRVS010000015.1 GCA_019090565.1 Gammaproteobacteria bacterium | reverse complement strand
CAATTATAAAGGGTGCAGTCAGAAATACCTGTTTCTTCTACCAACTTTGATATCGGCGTATTATCGGGGGGAATCATCCGCTTAATAATGGACTGCTTTCTTTCCTCTGAATAACGTTTCATAAATCATCCTAATCGCCCTCTGTTTGTTTAATAGGGAAAATCAGATGACGCGACAACTAGCCTGATACAGGGGGTTACACAGCAATTACTAAGATGAGATATTTTGTCATTTCCATGATCATTGTCCTTTGTTGGAGCAATGATCATGGAAGTCAGCCTGACCTGCCTATGGGAAAGCTTTCACGCGGATGGAAAATTTACTGCGAATACGACCAGTATCCGTACTCGATTGTAAATAAGCTAAGTAATCCAATATTGGCGCGAGTGGTGAACTATTTAGAAGGGCCACCGCTTACACCCCCGCAATCCTGCGGTAGGCAACTGGTCGGTGCTTTTAACACATATGAGCCTTTCTCTAGGCATTAGGCATTAGGCATTAAACCTGTTACCATTTTTACGGTCAAACCAAAAAACTTAGCAATAATCGGGTCGCTCAAATAGAACAACCTCTTTATAGTCTTTTTAACACAAACGATTATAGAGAGGTTAGTTATTAGCGCACTATCAAATAAAGTAGCCATTGTAACAGGCGCTAGTGCGGGTATTGGTCGTGCAACGGCTAAGTTATTCGTCCACGAAGGGGCTAAAGTTGTGGTTGGCGCACGACGAGAGACAGAACTTAATTCTTTAGTGGAAGGAATTAGACAATCAGGTGATGAAGCTCGTGCGCTGGCAGGTGATGTGAGGCATGAACCCTATGCAAAAGCGTTGGTAGAGTGTGCTATTCAAGAATACGGTGGTCTCGATATCGCGTTGAATAACGCTGGGATACTAGGTGTTTCAGGAGCAACTACCGACCTTACGCTGGAGGATTGGGAAAACACGTTAGGGACTAATTTAACCAGTGCTTTTTTGAGCGCAAAGTACTAGTTACCTGCAATGAGAAAATCCGGTGGTTCTATTATTTTCACATCATCATTCGTCGGCTATACAATAGGCATGCCTCAAATGGCCGCTTACGCAGCCAGCAAAGCAGGAATGATTGGCCTGACCAAAGTACTCGCCGCTGGATATGGCTCTGAAGGCATGCGAATAAACGCATTATTACCCGGAGGTACGGATACACAAATGAATGGCGAATTTGGCAACGTCCCCGACGTTAAAAAATTTGTGAAAGGTATGCATACTTTAAAAAGAATTGCCATGCCAGAAGAAATCGCACTATCTGCGCTCTATCTTGCATCCGACGCTTCAAATTTCACAACAGGAATAGCTATGCTGGTGGATGGTGGATGGTGGTGTGTCGATTAACAAAACATAAATTTTCGCATTGATTAGCGTATGGGTAGCTCATGTCCGAACAAGAACACATCAATTATTACCGTATTGAAAAAGCAATAAACTACATAAAGGTACACTTTAAAAACCAGCCATCGCTGGATGAAATAGCAAGTTCCGTTGGAATCAGCCCGTATCATTTTCAGAGAATATTTACCGAGTGGGCAGGTGTCAGCCCTAAAAAATTCATGCAGTATTTGAGTATTAAATACGCCAAACAACTGCTGAGGAAAGAGGACTCAACCTTGCTTGATGTCGCCTATAAAACAGGATTTTCTGGCACCAGTCGATTACATGATCTATTTATCAATATCGAAGGCATGACCCCTGGTGAATTTAAAAACGGCGGTAAAAAACTAACTATTAATTACTCTTTTACAGAAAGCCCTTTTGGAAAAATTATAGTCGCATCAACAACAAAAGGGGTTTGCCATATGTTTTTTGAAGAGGATGAGAATCAAGCCTTATCTGACCTCATCCAATGCTTTCCAAATGCACGGTACCACCAAGTCGTTGACAACTTGCAACAAGATGCACTTTCTATTTTCCAAAATGATTGGAAACAGTCTAAGCAAATTAGATTGCATTTAAGTGGCACCACCTTTCAGCTAAAGGTATGGGAAACCCTATTAAAAATTCCGATGGGAACCCTAGAGACCTATGGAGGCATTGCTAAAAGCATTAACAAGCCAAACGCCTCAAGAGCCGTTGGCACCGCTATCGGCAGTAATCCTGTAGCCTTCCTTATCCCGTGCCATAGGGTCATACAAGCCAGCGGCCATATTGGCGGCTATATGTGGGGAAGCACACGTAAATCCGCCATCATCGGTTGGGAAGCGTCAAAAGTGAGTGATTAAATCATGGGCGATATCGCTGGTACGATTAAACAGATCGATTGGGCTCAGGTTACGTCTGAGTTGCACCAAAAAGGCTTTACTGTCGTGCCACAATTTCTTACAGAGCGGCAGTGTTATCAGATCATCAACTTGTATGACAAACCACACATCTATCGAAAAACGGTGCCGATGGAGCGCTACCGCTTCGGTTTGGGTGAATACAAATATTTTGATTATCCATTACCCAACAGTATCAATACATTGCGGGAACAGATTTACCCGAAACTAGTACCGATAGCAAACACATGGATGGATCAATTAAACATGGGAAAGCGATTTCCAACATCGCTGCAAGCCTTACAAGACGAGTGCCACGCCAATAATCAGCTAAAACCAACACCATTGCTTCTCAAATATGGGAGCGGCGGCTATAACACTTTGCATCAGGATTTATATGGCGAAGTTTATTTTCCTATCCAAACCGCTATTTTTCTGAGTCAACCGGATATCGACTATACGGGTGGTGAATTTATTCTGACGCAACAAATTCCCCGGTCACAATCAAAAGCCAGTGTTTTAAAACCCAACAAAGGTGACATGATCATTTTCACTACACACTTCAAACCTGCGAAAGGCGTCAGAGGCTATTATCGTGTTAATATGAAACATGGCGTTAGCGAGGTACATCGTGGAAATCGCTACACTCTGGGTATCATTTTTCACGATGCTATCAGCTAGAACAATGACTCGACATAACGCAACAAGCGATGCTGACATACAAGCAAAGATAAAAAATCGCATCATAGTATTCGCTGGCAACCGAAAACTGAAAATATACGGGAGACTAAATTGCTCTTCCGGAAAGAGAATGAAACGTGAAAACCGCCTATTTTTTTCGTCAGAAACTGAAGCTATGGCGAAGATTTCAGACCTTGCGGACATTGCATGAAAAGTGAATATAAAAAATGGATTTGTTTAGAGATACCATAACCCAACCTAAAAACCTACTCCCTAAAGACGGCATTGTAAAATACTATGGAATTCTGATTCCGCTATATAATGCCGACCACTACTTTGCTCGCCTTTTAAGCAGTATTCAATGGAAAAATGATGAAGCCATTATCTTTGGGAAGCACATCGTTACCAAGCGTAAAGTGGCATGGTACGCTGATGACCCTTTTGAATACACTTATTCAAATACGACAAAGCGTGCACTACCATGGACTAACGATCTATTGGCACTAAAAGTTATTATTGAAAATAAAGTTGGCGAGACATTTAACTCATGCCTCCTCAATCTGTACCATAATGGCAGTGAAGGGATGGCGTGGCATAGTGACGGAGAAAAAGATTTAAAAAAGAATGGTACTATTGCCTCGTTGAGTTTTGGCGTTGAAAGGAAATTCTCTTTCAAACATAAGAGTACCAAAGAGACCTTATCAATAGTTCTCGAACATGGCAGTCTACTGGTAATGGCAGGGACAACACAAACATTCTGGCAGCATCGACTGCCAACTACAAAAAAAATCCATGAACCAAGAATTAATCTGACATTCAGAAACATCGAATGTCAGATTAATTAGGTCATAATTTTCAAACGCGATGATCATCTAGATGATATACTCCGAAACAATGAAAAATCAATGCAGGGAGTCTATTTTTCGACTTATTATCACTAATTTTCCTAATAGAATCTGTGCAGCTTTACTTGAGGACTATGTTCTGGTCAATAAAACCGGACACATTAATTTGTTAAATTCTCATACTGAATCGGTGATAAATCATTATTCGATGAATGAAATCGGTCGAAGTTGTAATACTTAATATAAGCGCAGACATCCTTCGTCATATGTTCGCGGGTCGGCTGGTGTACCTTGTGTATCCAGTCGTGCTTTAAGCTTCCGAAGAAACGCTCTACCACAGCATTGTCCCAGCAAGCACCAATATTTCCCATAGACGCGCGTATACCATAATTAACCAACAGCTTACTGTAAGGCTTGCTGGTGTGTTGGGAGCCTCTGTCGCTGTGAAAGACCAGACCCTTGGGTGGCTGTCGAAGATTGTATGCCATGACCATAGCTCGACTCTTGGATTCAAATAATAAGTGCATAACTGGAATAGGTAGAATAGAAGGCGGTAATTTTCAAGTTAGTTGTCGCGTTCATCTACCCAGTTTTGTGAATTCTATATTTTCTTTTTCCGGATTTAAAAACACTGAATTGGGTAACTCCCAGTTTCGTGTACTCCCACTCCAGCGTTCAGGGTGTTTTGCCTTAGCTGCAGTGTAAACCGCTTTCCGCCGCTTCATAATATCATTCCCATTTTCCGCATGACGTTGCGCGGGTGATATGAACTTGATACCGCTATGTTTGTGCTCATGGTTATACCAGTGCACAAATTTCAAAACCCAAGCCCGAGCACCTTTGATGCATGAAAACCCTTTATAAGGGTAATCAGGTCGATATTTGCAGGTTCTAAAAATCGACTCGGCATAAGCGTTATCATTACTTACTCGCGGGCGACTGTATGAGCTGGCAACGTTCAGCTTATACAGCGTTGTTAGCAGTGAAGCGCCTTTCATCGGGCTTCCATTGTCGGAATGAAGTACCAGGGGGCTACTGCCAACACCTTCACGCAGGTGTGCTTTCGATACCAGTTGTGATGCGT
>JAHRVS010000300.1 GCA_019090565.1 Gammaproteobacteria bacterium | reverse complement strand
TGCCCAGGAGAGGACTTGAACCTCCACGACCTTGCGATCACTAGCACCTGAAGCTAGCGTGTCTACCAATTTCACCACCTGGGCAGGATGGTGCTGTCCCAGAACTGGGATGAAAGGAATGTACGCATCTGGCGCTGAATTGTCAATCTCAGCGCCTCCTGTGGCGTACAATGCACGATTGGCGTTGTTTCCCTTTCTCTATTTTAATGGATAGAGGGCTCCTGCTCCCCAAAACTCTTTGGGATATCTGTCTTTTAGCTGATTAATCTTTGATATTATCCTATAACATATTGAAATTCGGTTAGAATGAATAGAGTCCTAGAGAGGATCTCTAAGCCCTGCTTGCTCACAAAACCCCTTAGCCTCACCCATTTAGGCATGAAAACATGACGAAAAGAAAACCCTCCGCTTCCGGTGTGAAAGACCCCCACGCAAAGCGAGAGGCGAACAAATATGAGAACCCGATCCCCAGTCGGGAATTTATTCTTGCTCATCTTGATAAAGTGGGTGTCCCGCAACACCAATGGGAAGTTGCTGCGGCCTTAAATTTGACTAGCGATGATCAGCTAGAAGCATTGCGTCGTCGTATGCGTGCGATGGAGCGTGATGGGCAGGTGATTTGTCTGCGTCGTGGTGCTTATGCGCCTGTTGATAAAGTAGATTTAGTAGTTGGGCGAATACTGGGGCACAGAGATGGCTTTGGTTTTATGGTGCCTGATGACAGTAGTAGTGATTTATTTTTGTCACCGGGTCAGATGAAGGGTGTTTTTGATGGCGACCGTGTGTTGGCGCGCGTTCGCGGCGTTGACAGAAAAGGGCGTAGGGAAGGCGTTATCGCCGAAGTGATAGAGCGAAATACTTCCGAAGTGGTGGGGCGTTTGCAGAGCGGACCCGGTTCATATGTGGTAATGCCTGACAATAAGCGAATTACCAATACGATTTTGGTTAATGAGGATGACTTGCATGGTGCCACCACGGGGCAGTTTGTGGTTGTATCCATTACTGAACAACCAACATTCCGAGCGCCAGCGAGAGGTGCTATCAAAGAGGTGATGGGCGAGCACATGGCGCCGGGTATGGAAATCGATGTAGCGATTCGTGCTCACGGTATTCCTAACGAGTGGCCACATACGGTGTTGAAGGAAATTAAAGCATTTTCCAAAGAGGTGCCTGAAAAAGCCAAGGAAACACGCGTTGACTTGCGAGATACGCCTCTTGTTACGATTGATGGTGAAGACGCGAGAGACTTTGACGATGCGGTTTATTGTGAAAAAATGCGCGGTGGGGGTTGGCGTTTGCTGGTGGCTATTGCCGATGTTTCCCATTATGTTCTGCCTCATTCTGCGCTCGACCAAGAGGCGGTGCACCGTGGTACCTCGGTCTATTTCCCTGAGCGGGTTATACCGATGCTGCCCGAGGTATTGTCTAATGGCTTGTGCTCCCTAAATCCCCATGTCGATCGCCTATGCATGGTCTGCGAAATGCGTGTAAGTGCCGCCGGTCGGCTAAGTCGTTACAAGTTTTACGAAGGGGTGATGAACTCCAAAGCCCGTTTAACCTATACCCAAGTGGGAGCGATGCTGGAGGGGAAAAAAGCAGAAAAGGCCAGCTTTGATTCTGACTATCCAGGCATACGGCCCTGTTTAGAGGAATTGCACGACCTTTATCATGTACTCAGGGTGAGCCGTGAACAACGCGGTGCGATTGACTTTGATACCACTGAAACACGCATCGTTTTTGGTGAAAACCGCAAAATCGAAAAAATTGTTCCCGTGCATCGAAATGATGCCCATAAAATCATCGAAGAATGTATGTTATGCGCCAACGTGGCCGCGGCCCGCTTTTTGGAAAAGCATGCCTTACCAGGGTTGTTTCGGGTGCACGAGGTGCCGAATGAAGAAAAGGTCACTAAGCTTCGGGAGTTTCTTAACAGTATGGGCCGCTCGCTAGAGGGTAAGACTAAGCCGGCCCCCGGAGATTATCAAAGCTTGCTCAGCGATTTAAAAGGCAGTGCCGAACAAGACCTAGTGCAGACCGTTATGCTTCGTTCAATGAAGCAGGCCATTTACAGCCCTGAGAATAAGGGTCACTTTGGTTTGGCCTACAGCAGTTACGCCCACTTCACTTCGCCGATTCGTCGTTATCCTGATTTACTTCTCCATCGAGCGTTACGCTATCTGATTCGCTCTCGAGTTGAGTCAAGTCATGTGGAGCGGGTAAAGGGCGCAGGCCGGCTAGCTAAGGCAGAGCACCTTCCTTACGGTGACAAGGAAATGGTTGAGCTAGGCGTGGTCCTGTCTGATTCCGAGCGGCGCGCCGATGCGGCAACCCGTGATGTGGATGATTGGTTGAAATGTGAGTTTATGCTTGATCGAGTGGGGGATACCTACGAAGGCATTATTTGCGCGGTGACAGGTTTTGGCTTTTTTGTTCGTTTAAATGGCGTGTATGTTGAAGGCTTGGTGCATATTTCCAACCTGGAAAATGATTACTACCATTTTAATGCCACGACCCATAGCTTAGATGGGGAGCACAGTGGGCGACGCTTTCGGCTGGCTGACGCCGTTACGGTGAGGGTAGCAGGGGTAAACCTGGATGACCGCAAAATTGACTTTGAACTGGAAGAAAGTACACCAGGGAAACGATCATCGAAAAAAGGAAAAAAAGGCCCCGCGAGGCATGCTGGGCAGGTGAATGGCGCCCGCAAAACAGAGCGATCGATTAAATCAGGAGCCAAGTCAGGAGCGGCAAAAAAGAGGCGGCGCAGCAAAAAAGCAGTGCTCGATCACCCACCGGTTGATAAGGCAACAACAAAAAAGGATGTATCTAAAAAGGCATCTTCTACTAGAAAGCCAGCTAAAAAAAATGCAACTAAAAACTCACCATCAAAAAAAACAACAGCTAAAAAGCCAGTAACTAAAACGGCGGTGACTAAAAAGAGCCCAAGCAGAAAGGCTCCAGATGGTGCGCCTAAAGCGGGCCCAGGGAATAAAAAGAAGAAAAAGCCAGCGGGTAAGTCTCGCGCTGGTTCGCAAAAGTCCCAGTCTGTGAAAAAAGTCACAGGAAAATAAGGCATAAATAGCCTATCGTGAAAAGTACAGCAGCGTTTCTCGCTGCTTCATTTGTGTGAAGGTGTTTTACCAACATGTCAGGTCAAGATAGGGTCCCGGTAATTATAGATGTAGAAGCTTCGGGTTTCGGTAGGGGGAGCTATCCGATAGAAATCGGCGTTGCCTTGAATGACCATACCACACACTGTTATTTGATTAAGCCCGAACCTGAGTGGACACATTGGGACAAGAAGGCAGAGTCTTTGCACGGTATAAGTAAAGAGCTGCTAGAGGATAAAGGCAGGTCTGTGGGCGAAGTCGCCGAGTGTTTAAATGAAATCCTGGTAGGGCAGTTGGTATACAGTGATGCATGGGGGTTTGATTCGAGCTGGATCGGCAAGCTTTATGATGCGGCAGAGTTAATTCAGGGTTTCAGAGTGGAGACTTTGCGGAAAATTCTGACAGAGAGCCAGTTAGACACCTGGGATGCCACCAAAGAATCGGTGCGGGAAGAGCTGGCCTTGCAGCGGCATCGCGCAAGCAGCGATGCGCTGTTGATTCAAACTATTTTTGAACGCACATCAGCATTTTCTTCCGGTGCCTCATAAACTACTTGCTAGCCGTTTAGCATAATCGATTGTTTATAGAGCACCTCGCCTCGGTCATCGGTGATTTCAACGACCCATTCGCCCAGATATTTCTCGCTGACACGTTTGCTGGAATAGCAACGCCAGTGGTCGCCCCCTATTTTCATGGGGACATCTGCCATGACTTGGTCTTTGTAGCGCCATCGATGGTGAATCGTTTGTCCTGACTTCCCGCGTAACTCTGTAAACATGTAAAGGCGGCTTTCAGGTAAAGCATCAAGCTGTACTTGTGAT
Source organism: Gammaproteobacteria bacterium (assembly GCA_019090565.1). GTDB lineage: Bacteria > Pseudomonadota > Gammaproteobacteria > Pseudomonadales > UBA3067 > UBA3067. The sequence goes on along the minus strand of JAHRVS010000300.1, from coordinate 1,915 downwards.
GAAAGTTCGCTTGTAGGTTCCCGTTTATTGATGCCCGTGCTGAGTTTTGCGCGCTGGAGAAAGGGGGGCAGGGCTTGAGCAAGTATTGGTGGAGGAAGCGTGTTGTCTGTTTTAACGATGCCTGTTGAGCCCGCGTGCAAGGTTGCGGGGAAGCTTGTGGCAGTAGCTATTTTTTTTGATTGAATAACGTCGCGCTGCGGTACGCTCGTGACAGCGCCTTGGGTTGTTGATGAGTGAGGCTCCGGTTCGCTTGGTGGGTAAGTGGCGACAATCTCGGTGGTCATAGTTTGCGACGGGGTAAGAGTCTGATAAGCCACTACTGCTGCCAAGATGGGCACTAGCAGGGCTCCCAAAAGCAAAGGACCTAGGGATTTCTGTTCTTTGGTGGCAATCTCGGGTTCGGGTTTACTGATGGCAATGCGGATTGTTAAATTGTCTTTACTCATGCATCCAGCCTCTTTAGTCCTTGATTTTTAATCATATGGTCAATTATACACCACGATTTGTTAGAAAACCTTATAGGCTGATTGTTTTCGAAAAGGTGACAATAGGCTGATGTGATTCCAATAGAGAAAAATCTTGTCGTGCACGCTATTTTAGCGGTAAAGTTTAGCCCATAGGGACCCTTGTTCAATCTAGGCTTTGAGTTTGAACTCATAAGGGCATGAGACATAATTAAGGAGTGATAATGACTAAAGTAGCTGTAATTCTTTCGGGTTGCGGGGTGTTTGATGGCTGCGAAGTACACGAAAGTACCTTCGTATTACTGGCGCTTGATCAGGCTGGCGTGGAATACGAGTGCTTGGCCCCAAATATTAATCAGATGCACGTCATCAACCACCTCACAGGGCAGGAGGAAGATACGCAGCGCAATGTATTAGTGGAGTCGGCACGTATCGCGCGGGGCAAGGTGCTAGACCTAGTGGATGCTGTGCCAGGTGATTACAGCGCGGTAATTGTGCCGGGTGGGTTCGGTGTTGCGAAAAACCTTTGTGACTTTGCCTTAAAAGGGGCGGGCATGAGTGTCAATGAGCAAGTACAAATATTCATTCAGGCTATTCATAATGCAGGCCACCCGGTCGGGCTTGCCTGTATCTCACCGGTTATGTCGAAAAATCTTTTTGGGGACGGCGTGTTATGCACCATCGGCAACGATGAAGAAACAGCGGCGGCAATCGTAGAAATGGGGGCGACACATCAAAATTGCGCAGTGGATGACATTGTTATTGATGAGAAGAATAAGTTGGTGACAACACCTGCTTATATGCTGGCAGATCGCATTAAAGATGTGCATACAGGCATCACCAAAATGGTGGTAGCGGTATTGGAAATGCTTAAGTGAATTTTTATGACGCTATGCTAGGCTGAGCGGATATTCTTGTATTTGTCCGTCAGCCTAGAGTTCATGGAGAAGGTCGGCTGGAAAATAGGTTGGGAGTAGACTGGGCTGAAGCATGAAGCCCAGCGGCACAAACCTAGAATAACACCCGAGCCTTAATTGTCCCTTCGATTTCCTTCAGCTTTTTAATTGCCAGCTCACTGTATTCTGCATCAACATCGATAACCACATAGCCAATTTTGTCATTGGTCATGAGGTACTGCCCCATAATATTGATGTTGTTTTCGGAGAATATCTCGTTAATTTGAGACAAAATACCTGGAACATTCCTATGAATGTGCAAGAGTCGGTGGTTGTTTGGGTGGGCAGGCAGGGTTACCTCTGGGAAATTGACTGACGTGGTTGTTGCGCCAGTGTCACTGTATTTAACCAGCTTGTCGGCAACTTCCTGACCAATGTTTTCTTGTGCTTCCAAAGTGCTTCCGCCAACGTGTGGCGTTAGTATGACGTTGTCGAATTCTCGAAGCTCTGAAAGGAACTCTTCGTCATTACTACGAGGCTCGGTAGGAAACACAT
>JAHRVS010000299.1 GCA_019090565.1 Gammaproteobacteria bacterium | reverse complement strand
TCGATATTCGGGATAAAAGCGAGCCCGAAGTGCTGGTGAAACAAACTTTGTTGGTGGCGCCGGTTTTAGTTCAAGAGGCCGAGCTATTGGTGGGCGGCAGTTCCCTGATCTTGGCCGCCTCTAATCATCGGTTAATGCAATGGACCTTGCAGCGATCAGAGCAGGGTGATTACCGCATGATGAGCCCAAGAGACTTTGCTCTAACCGGTGATGCCGCTACGTTGATCACCGAAGCACGCCGCAAAGGCTTGTTAGTATTAAGTGCCAGCAACGAACTGAGTATTTACCACACAACGGGTGAAACGAAGCTCATTACCACCGATTCGTTGTTTGAGGAGGTTGATAATGTAGCGCTTTCGTCTCGTTCGGATTCTTTTTTGACTGAAATCAGCCCTGGTGAATACCAGTTATTTGAAATCGATAACGAACACCCTGAAATTACCTGGCACGGTCTGTGGCAGCAAGTGTGGTATGAGGGGTACTCTTCTCCTGATTATATTTGGCAATCCTCCTCTGCTGATGATGACTTTGAACCTAAATTTAGCCTTGTCCCCTTGACCTTTGGTACTTTAAAAGCGGCGTTTTATGCCATGTTGGTGGCGATGCCCATCGCTATCATGGGAGCAATTTATACGGCCTACTTTATGACGCCTTCTATGAGAAACTGGGTGAAACCAGGTATCGAAATCATGGAAGCCTTGCCGACGGTTATTTTGGGTTTTTTGGCAGGTTTATGGTTGGCACCCTTGCTAGAAGAGCATCTGGTATCGGTATTTGGTCTTGTTCTTATTGTGCCTCTCTCGTTTATCATCACAGCGGTGGCGTGGCAATTGATGCCCCCCATTATTCGGCACTTGGTCCCTAACGGTTGGGAGGCGGCTTTACTGATGCCGGTAACCGTTCTAGCTGTGCTCCTTTCATTTGAGCTGGGGCCGGTGATCGAAAGTGGTGTGTTTGGCGGTAATGTTCAGCTATGGATGCAGAAAAACCTAGGCATTAGCTATGACCAGCGCAACTCTTTGGTGGTAGGTATCGTTATGGGCTTAGCGGTGATTCCGACAATTTTCTCCATTACTGAAGATGCCGTTTACAGTGTTCCCCATCATCTTACTGAGGGTTCATTGGCATTGGGTGCGACGCCGTGGCAAACCCTCACAAAAGTGGTGATACTCACTGCAAGCCCAGGTATTTTTTCTGCGGTGATGATTGGTTTAGGCCGCGCCATTGGTGAAACGATGATTGTATTGATGGCCACGGGTAATACACCGGTTATGGATTTCAGCGTTTTTCAAGGGATGCGAACCCTCTCGGCAAACATCGCTGTGGAGCTGCCTGAGTCAGAGCTGGGAAGCAGCCACTACCGTATTTTATTTTTAGCCGCTTTGGTACTTTTCACAGCTACGTTTATTTTTAACACTGCCGCAGAAACTGTTCGTCAGCGTTTGCGAGAACGTTACAGCAATCTGTAGATTAGAGGTCACTTATGCATAACTTATCCAAATGGTGGAAAAGTGGTTCTCCCTGGATCTGGCTAAATGCCGGAGCCGTGGCGGTGAGCATGGTCACGGTCATTGCTTTGCTTGCATTAATTTTGGTGCGAGGTTTAGGGCATTTTTGGGCCGCTGATGTTATTGAGCTTGTGTATCAAGATGAGCTATCTCCCCGAAAAATAGCGGGTGAATTGGTTCGTAAAGAAACCATCGACCTGAAAAAACTGGGTATAGAGCCATCAGAATCAAAAGATGGCGAGCGATGGTTAATTAAAACCGGCAATCGTGAGTTGTCCGCAGATTTCCTCTGGATAGAGCACGCAACCATTGTTTCGGTGTCTACACCCAAAGGCCTCGTGGTGTTAGAGCGAAATGAATGGGGGGCTTTCTATGGTTACCTTTTATCTGTTTCCGAAGAAGAGGCCCTTGTTGCAGAAGGTGATCAAGCTTGGGAGGAGTTCAGTCAACGCATCGACCGGGTAGCGGCACTGCGTGATAAAATCCATCAGCTCGAACGGGTTGAAATGGGTAGCATCAACTATCAGCTGGAAAAACTTCGTCTTGAGCGTAAAAAACTTGAGCTCAGTGGCAGTGATTCGCCAGAAGCTCTGGAAGAAATTCAGTTAAAGGAATCCCAGTTTAGGCGAGAATTTGATGTGTACATGGCTGACCTCATGGCCTTGAACAAGGAAATTGAACGGGACAGTGCAATATTTCAGGTGGTCGGTGGGGAGGAAGTTAGCATTTCTTTGGCGGAAGTCATCAAAGGCTTGCAGCCTAATAGCATGACCAAAACAGAGAAAGTGGGCGAGTATATCTCTACGTTTGTGAGTTTTCTTTCTGATAACCCCCGCGAGGCCAATACTGAGGGGGGTGTTTTTCCCGCTATTTTTGGCACCGTGGTGATGGTGCTAATTATGTCGATTATCGTGACGCCTTTTGGTGTTATTGCTGCTGTCTATTTGCGTGAATATGCATCGCAAGGCATCGTAACAAAAGTGGTACGCATCGCGGTTAATAACCTGGCGGGTGTGCCGTCCATTGTTTACGGTGTATTTGGCTTGGGATTCTTTGTTTATTTTCTGGGTGGGTCGCTGGATAGCCTGTTTTTTCCTGAATACGCACCGGCCCCTTATTTGGGTACATCGGGTTTGATGTGGGCAT
>JAHRVS010000014.1 GCA_019090565.1 Gammaproteobacteria bacterium | reverse complement strand
TGTAAAAATAGTTAGCATGCTAACTATTAGTTTGCTAACTAAGTTTATTGGTTCTGCGTTTATTGATTCTGCGCATTAGGGTTTGTTCGTTCTGGGTACGCAGGTCTGCTGGGTATGAAGGTAACGGGTCAGTCACTTTTGCTGCCGTGAATGTTATGCGCTCTTTTTAATGGGTCAGTTATATGACGTCAAAAAACTCCAAGCCCGTGTCAGTTGCTCAAGACAATATAGGGAAGAGGCTGGCTGAAGTGGCCCGCTGGTGGCGAACTGCGCTGGATGAACGCTTGCGCCCTACCGGGCTAACCCAAGCGAAGTGGTTGGTGTTGCTCGACTTAAAGCGCCGCAGTGAGGGGAGCCTTCAAAAGGAACTGGCCCGTAATCTGGCCGTAGAGTGCCCAACACTGGTTCGCACTCTCGATGCCTTGGAAGAAGCAAATTTGGTGCAACGCCGCCCCAGCAAGGATGATCGTCGCGCTAAAACGGTTCATTTGACAGCGCGTGCCCGAGAGGTCGTTGTTGAGGTAGAGGTGACGGCTGCGCAGTTACGTGACGAAGCGGTGAAAGACATTGATCCGCGCGATTTGGACGCATTTCTTCGGGTGCTTGATGGCATTGCGAACAATATTAAAAAACCCCATGACGCATTAGATGCGTAGAGCGCGACCCATGAGGCGATTGGGTATTTTGAACCTGATTTTAGTGCCGCCGAACCCGAGTCAGTAGAGTCCGAGCCAGTAGAGCCTCGGCAGCCTGCTGGGCATCGAAGGTTTCCACGAACGACAACAAATAAGTTGATAATATGCGTGCACCTAAGCCAATTCCATTGCCCATTGAAAAAAAACCGGATGAAACGGTTGCGCCACTAGGCATCAAAAAACCTGGGGGCTTCACTAAGCGAAATAGCATTATTTTAATGCTAGGGGTGATTTTTTTCAGCTATGCGGGGGCTTGGGTGTATCAGCATCACACTCATATTTATTCGTCGGATGCACGCATCGCGGCGGATATGATTACCCTCAGTAGCGAAGTGTCTGGCCGCGTCACGGATGTATCAGTGGGCGCGGGGGAATCGGTTGTCGCCGGTGACATGATCCTCAATATTGATAACGCTGAGGCACTTGCCCAACGCGCACAGATCGAAGCACGACTTAAATCGGTGGATGCAAAAAAAACCACTCTGGATGCAAAACAAGGCATGCTTGAAGCCCACATTGTTGCGAGCCGTCTGCGCCAGAAATCGGCATTGGTCGCTGCTGAAGCTGCTGTCAATGTGGGCCGTTCTAGTCACTTGTTGGCTCAGCAAGACCTAAAGCGCGGCAAGCAAAAAATCCAAGAAAAAGTAATTAGCCAGCAGGCCTTTGAACGAATACAAGCCAAAGCTGTGAGTGCGCGTGAGGCCTTGCATCAACATGTTGCTGCGGTTGAAATTGCGCACGCAGCGCTGGCTGAAGTCGAGGCGGAAAATCAAAAGCTGAGGGTGTTTTCCAGTAAAAAAGTCGAGTTAGCAGCGCAGGCAACGGGTATCGAGGCCGAGCTAAGGCAGCACGACATAGACCTTTCGCATCGAATGCTTCGCACCGTGCAGGCAGGTATTGTTGATGATGTTTTTATCTCTAAAGGTGAACACGTTAATACAGGGCAACGATTGGCCCTTATGCATAACCCAGAGCAAGTGTGGGTGAGTACGAACATTAAAGAAACCAACGTGCGTCACCTTAAAATTGGCGCACCGGTTGAAATTACCCTTGATGCCTACCCTGGTTTGGTGTTGGCTGGCAGTGTGGCGCGCATTGGTCAGACGGCCACCAGTGTCTTTTCGCTTATACCCAATCCAAACCCCAGTGGAAACTTCACCAAGGTCACGCAACGGATTCCCGTGCGTATTAATTTCAATAAAACCGCGCTCGGTAATCAAACCCTCCGACCAGGGATGATGGTTGAGGTTAAAATTGAAAGATAATGTAGATGTCCTTATTGATCGTTTCGGGCCAAATTACCGTTGGCTAGTCACTGGGACCGCTATGGTGGGCACGATTTCCACTGTACTTTCCTCGACAATTATTAATGTGGCGATTCCAAAAATCATGGGGGCCTATGGCATTGGCCAAGACAAAGCCCAGCTTTTTTCAACGGCTTTTCTTGCCACGATGACCGGCGCCATGCTGCTCAACGCGTGGATGGTGCAGCGTTTCGGTCAGCGCCATACCTTTATTTTTGCATTGTCGATATTTTTATTTGGTTCAGTTTTAGGGGGTATCAGCCCTAATGAAAATATACTGGTGTTGGCCCGTGCTTTACAAGGTGGGGCCGCTGGCTTGATTCAACCGCTTTCAATGTTGATCATATTTAGAGTGTTTCCACCTGAGCGGCGTGGGCAAGCGATGGGTGTGTACGGCATCGGTATCGTATTGGCGCCGGCTCTTGGCCCAACAGTGGGTGGCATGCTGGTAGATGGTTTAAGTTGGCGTTATGTGTTTTTTGTTTCCATCCCATTTAGTATCTTGGCAATTTTATTGGGCAATGTGTTTTTACCCAACCGTGAAGAAAATGCAGCAAAAAGAGACCTAGACACCATTGGCTTAGCCCTGTTGTCCATTTTTCTCTACACCTTGTTAATGGGTTTGTCAGACGGGCAGCGTTTGGGTTGGGATAACCCGCTGATTGCGGCGCAGCTTTTTATTGCGGTACTCAGCGGGGTGAGCTTTATCTTCTGGGAGCTGCAGTGCAAAGCCCCTCTGTTGGATTTATCCTTATTTGCCAACCCGCGTTTTACGGCCGCCGCGATCATTACCGTTATATTCGGGGCAGGTATTTTTGGCTCGACTTATTTGGTTCCCATGTTTGTGCAAACGGTTCAGCATTATAGCGCCACGCAATCGGGGCTGTTGTTAATGCCCGCTGGCTTTGTCATGGCCTTTGCCTTTCCGGTGGCGGGCCGCTTAAGTGACCATCTGCCACCCCATGTGCCCATTGCCATTGGCTTGTTTGTATTTGGCATTTCTACGCTGTTATTTTATCAAGTTGATGTGAACACGGCATTTTGGTACATGGCCGTATTGATCGGTTTTGGGCGTTTAGGTTTGAGTTTGATTATGCCGGCGGTGACCACTGCGTCTTTAAGGGCATTGCCGCCATCTCAACTGGGGCAAGGTTCCGGTGCGATTAGTTTTATGCGCCAGCTAGGGGGGGCTTTCGGTGTGAATGCCATCGCTTTGAAGGTGCAGGGCAGCAGTTATTCGCAAGCAGCGGTTATTGCCGATACACAAACGCCGCACAACCCAGTAACGGCCGAGTTGCTTCAGCACGTGGGGAGCCTTTACCACTGGGCCGGTTTGTCGATGGAGCAAGCCAATGCCATGGCACATCTATATTTGGCAAAAATTGTTGCAGCGCAAGCGGGCACAATGGCCTATCGGGAAGGTTTTATTATAGTGGGTTTGTTATTTTTGTTCGCGTTAATCCCAACATGGTATTTGAGCAAAACACCGGATACGCTTTCAACAGCCAGTTAGAGGCCTCTGCAGGTATTGCGTTTTAAGCTTTTTCCCGAGACACCAGAACGACCGCGAACAGGGACACGGCGAAAGGAATAACAGAAGGGGGCAGGGTCACAGAAATGGCCACTAATTGAGACAAACCCTCTAAGATGATGGGGTTGTTCTCAATGAGTGTTTTTGGCAGTGCAATGCTGGTCAGCCAAGCGATTAAAAAGCCGACCATTCCAAGTTTAAAAAGGGTGTTAAACAAGAACAGAAG
>JAHRVS010000298.1 GCA_019090565.1 Gammaproteobacteria bacterium | reverse complement strand
TTCCAGGTTCGCTTACCGATCTTCATGGTAAACCCTTCATTAAAGGTTTCTACGTTAAGGGTATCTAGGTCAGGGCAGCCGAATTTAAACCCATCCTGCATCGCATACACGGCGCCTAGGCTCTCTTCTGGAACGCCCCAACTGGTAAAAAACTCTCCCACAGAGTCCCTGTTATCACTTGCGCCACGCCACATTCGCTGCACGGCATCGACTTCTTTTTCTGGCATGACGATCGGCGCACCGGTGTGCTCTTGCAACCACTTAGCGCCACCGACGTGGTCAGGGTGGGCATGAGTAAGGTAAATGCGCTCAACACCTTTTGCACCGAGAGGAGAATCAAGAAGCATTTGCCAGTTCTTGTGGCAATCTTCAGAGGGAATCCCAGTGTCGACGATAGTCAGGCCATTATCACCTTCAATCAGATAGCAATTAATATGATCAGGGTTATGAAGCATAGGTTGCCTAAGTACATAGAGCCCCTCTGCAAGTTCAGTAATTTCCCCCATGGGAAATGATTCGGCAACAAGGTAATTATTTGAAGACATAGATACAAACCTTACATCAAACTTTAATGGGATATTTTAGTGTTTGTTACACAACATAATTGAGGCGTCGTGTTAAGCTCAGCTGGCGATTATCAATCAATTGGCTGTAAAAAGGTAGCAGGCTTGGGTAAAAGCCCGCTACAAGTCGGGTTGAAAGGTAAAAAAGGGTTTTGCCTCGAACCTTATTTACGAAAAGCTTAGCAACAGGGTTGCCGTAATGAATAATGATCTTGAACAAAAAACATCGGACTTTCAATGCTTTAAGCTTAGTCAACAAGGGGGTGTCAGCCACCTAGAGTTAACTCGGCCAGAAAAAAGAAACTCGATGGTTCCTGCGTTTTGGCAAGATTTGCCGAAACTCATTCAGCAACTTGAGTCCGAGGCGCAAACCCGCGTTCTGGTTATTTCTTCCCAAGGCAATCACTTTTGTTCAGGTATGGATTTGAGTGTTTTTGCAGATGATTCCCTGCAAGACAGAAGCCTTGAAACAGGGAGGCAAAGAGAGAAGTTTCGTCATTTTGTAGAAGGGTTGCAGGATGCATTCACGGCTTTAGAACAAGCGCGGTTTCCTGTTCTATGTGCAGTGCAGGGTGGCTGTATCGGCGGTGCGCTCGACATGATTGCGGCGAGTGACTGTACTTATTGTAGCGAAGATGCGTATTTCACCATTGCTGAAACACCTATCGGTTTGGTAGCGGATTTGGGCACCTTGCAGCGGCTTCCGAAAGCAATTTCTCTGGGCATGTTAAAAGAGATGGCCTATACCGGGCGAAAAATTGATGCACAAGAAGCCCTAAGAATAGGCTTAGTGAATGCCATTTATTCTGATCACCAATCTCTGGTTGCTGGTGTTCTGGAAACCGCAAAAACCATCGCTAGTCATTCGCCCCTGGTAGTGAGCGGTTGTAAAGAGATGATCCATTACAGTCGAGATCACAGTGTGTCAGACAGTTTGCGATTCATGTCTACTTGGCAGGCGGCAATGTTTCATGGTGCAGATATGATGTCATCCTTTTCTGCAAAAGCGACAAAACAGCAGCCAGAATTCCCACCTGTTGCACCTAAAAAAGAACTATTTGAGGAATAGTTTCAGGGCTTTGCTATTTAAAGCCCTGATTGAGCAGGGCTAATGGATGTTAATCCTGCGCATCGCCCAGCAGCCAAAATGCGACAAAAGCTGTCGCCCCTTCGAGTACTAAGGCAAAGTAAGTATACAGCGAAACGGCAACGTTAAAGTCTGTTGCAACATAGCGAGCAAAACCCATTGGGCCACACAAAAATACCAGCATAATCAGTGCAGGGCGCTCCATGCGCGAGTTAAACAAGGCCCAGACAACCAGCAGCCCCATGCCTGACTGCAAGCCACCGTATATCGCCTTAAATTCAATTAAACCCGTTCCAGCGGTGGCTTCTATACCATTCATACCGCCAATTAACCCGGGGAATAAAAAACAGGCAATGCCGTAAGGTAACCAGACGAAGGCCGAAAAAAGAAGGAAGTTTCTTAGCATTATTATATTCCCCTGTAAGTAGAGTTTGTGGACCCTATAACGGCTCAGGCTGAGCTCAAATTTTCGCAGAGCAAGGCCAAAAATGGAGGGTAATAAAAAACCATTTTTATTACCCTTATACGATAGTTTGAGCGTGAGCTGAACAGTTACTCCGTCGCTTATATTTCAGCAGCAAGGCGACAGCCTTGATCGATGGCTCTTTTAGCATCAAGCTCCATCGCTTTATCTGCACCGCCAATCAGGTTAACGGGGATGTTCGCATCTGCCAAGCCTTTTTCAAGATCGCGCAAAGGTTCTTGGCCGGCGCAAACAATAACATGGTCAACCTCTAAGCAACGCTCCTCATCGCCAACGGTAATGTGTAAGCCTGCATCATCAATTTTCTGATAGCTTACACCGTTGAGCATATGGACACCTTTTTTTGCCATGCTAGTCCGATGTATCCAGCCAGTGGTCTTTCCAAGGCCTGCGCCTATTTTTGTCGTTTTTCGCTGCAATAAGTGAATTTCACGAGAAGAAGCCTCTATTTTTGCTTGAATACCTTCGATGCCGCCCCTGGCACCCAGAGTGGCATCGATCCCCCATTCTTCAAAAAAAGCGGGTATATTCAGTGCAGTATTGGTTTCGCCGTGGGAAAGTAATTCGGCCACGTCAAAACCGATACCACCGGCACCAATAATCGCGACCCGGTTGCCCACGGGCATTTTATCTCTGAGTACGTTTAAATAAGAAAGTACTTTAGGGTGATCGATACCCTCAATATCAAGGGCTCGGGGTACAATTCCTGTTGCTAAGGCGACATGATCAAACTCGGCAGATACAAGCGTTGCTGCATCGACATGTTGGCCCAATGAGACGGTGACCGAATATTTATCCAGCTGAGCTTTAAAATAATTGATGGTTTCCTGAAATTCTTCCTTGCCTGGGATTGTTTTAGCGTAGTTAAATTGCCCGCCAATCTCATTGGCACTGTCATAGAGCGTTACCTGATGGCCGCGCTTGGCAGCAACCATTGCGTAAGCCAAACCTGCTGGGCCTGCGCCCACCACTGCAATCTTTTTTGGCTGGCTGGTAGCGGTATAATTGAGCTCTGTTTCATGGCAAGCCCTTGGGTTCACCAAGCATGATGAGCGTTTCCCCATAAACGTGTGGTCCAAACACGCTTGGTTGCAGCCAATACAAACATTAATATTTGCGCGCTGCCCTTGACGGGCCTTGTTGACGAACTCAGGGTCGGCGAGCATGGGGCGAGCCATCGAAACCAAATCAGCTTCATCATTTTCTATAATTCTGTCGGCGACTTCCGGCGTGTTAATACGGTTACTGGCACTAACAGGTATAGCCACTTCCTTTTTTAACTGGCCAGTAATGAAAGAAAAGGCAGCGCGGGGGACCATGG
>JAHRVS010000297.1 GCA_019090565.1 Gammaproteobacteria bacterium | reverse complement strand
CAATCAAGCCATACCCCAATAACTGGTTTTCTCGCACACCGGCAATGTTCGATATATCTTTCAAACGTTCTGCCGACACAAAGCCTGACATAAAAAAGAGCAAAGGGGCTATACGTAAAAACTGCAAAAATTTCATTTTCCACCCTTATAGTTATCTATGTTTACAATGCAAAAAAATTTCTTTCTTTTAACTGTCCATTAAAAGAAAAAGAAGGGACTCACAAACAAACGCGCTAACCAACCCATTCGACCACTGTCAGCAAGCTCACCTCTTCCGCTATAAGTAATTCGTGAATCCGCCAGCTTAGTAGAAATAATCGTGTTATTAGGGCTAATATCCGCTCGCCGCACCAAACCACTGACACGAATCAACTCGTCACCATTGGTCAATGTGATCCATTTCTCACCCCGCACAAACAACACCCCGTTTGGCAACACATCCGCAACCGTAACCGTAATGCTTCCGCTAAGACTGTTGCTTTGATCTGCATCGGCACTGCCCGAGAATTCCCGCTCACCACTCATGGCCTGTGAAACAGCAAGACCATGAAGCGTCATCCCTCCCGCCGAAGTGTCATTGTCTTTTGTCAGCTTTGTTTCTGTGGACTTTTTTGATGATGTATTCTCTGATAGGAGGATCGTCACAACATCGCCAACCCGACTGGCCCGCTGATCATCAAACAGCCCTCGGCTATAACCCGCCTGAAAAATAGCACCGTGTGGTGAAGGCGGCGGCACCAGTGAAGCAGGTGAAACCGGCGCATAACGCGGTGCATCCGGCGTAGGTGGGATAAGTGTCTGACACGCACACAGCCCACTCACCCATATTGCCAAAAGACTTCTTACTACGGCTATTTTCACCTTCTTCTCCACAAACAAACTTAAGAGTACCTTTAGAGGCGCCCTTTATAGAATCTGAGCCGCTTGCTGCAACATCTGATCAGCAGTGCTCACCACTTTTGAGTTCATCTCATAAGTCCTCTGGGTGGCAATCATATTCACCAACTCTTCCACCACGTTCACATTCGATCCTTCTAAGGTATTCTGCAGCAACCTTCCCACTCCATTTAAACCGGGCGTACCAGCTTGGGGTGAACCGCTTGCGGTAGATTCAAGAAATAAATTCTGTCCCTTGGCCAGCATGCCCGATGGGTTAATAAAATCCACCAGCTCCATGCTGCCTATTTGACTTTGTTGACCGCTACCATCTCGCACTACCACTGTGCCATCCTCACCAATGGTGACACCTTGCGAACCCTCAGGAATCGTGATGGACGGAATCAGTGCGTACCCATTTGCCGTCACCAGCTGGCCGGTGCTATCCGTATGGAACTGGCCATTACGGGTGAACCCGACATTGCCATCTGGCAATTGAACCTGAAAAAAACCCCGGCCATTTATTGCCACATCTAGGCCCCGGTCAGTAATTTCCATATTGCCGGTATCAAATACTTTTTGGGTAGACACTGTTCTTACGCCAGTTCCAATCTGTAGACCAGAGGGCAACTGAGTATCTTGTGAAGACTGACCACCTGGCTCACGCTTGACCTGATAAAGTAAATCTTCAAAAACTGCGCGATCTTTCTTAAAACCAACGGTACTCGCATTCGCGAGGTTGTTTGATATCGTCGCTAGGCGGGCATCTTGTGCCGATAACCCTGTTTTGCTGATCCATAATGCTGGGTGCATAATTATTCCCCTAAAACAAAATAAATTTTTTACACACAAACAATTAATTTCGTGTCATTAGCGAGCCGACAAATAAATCACTGGCTCAGGTATTCTTTACTAGGAGATACGCAAGAGTTGTGCCGAAGATCGATCAGCACTTTCAGCCGCTTGCATCACCTTTAATTGAATCTCAAATTTTCGCGCCAGAGATAATATTTCCGTCATCGACTCCACCGCATTCACATTGCTGCCTTCCAAAAAACCCGACTCTACCCGCACTAAGGCATCTGGCACCACTGCCGCGCCGTCACGTGTCATCATCAAGCCATCCGGTCCCTTTGTAAGCGTATTAGGATCAGGGTTCACCAATTTTATCCTGTCAATTTCAGCAATACTGGCAGGCCCTTCACCAAGAGCAATAATTGAAATAGTTCCATCTACACCAATTTCAACGCGCTCCGCTGGCGGAATATTAATGGGGCCACCATTGCCGAGCACCGGAATTCCCGCTCCATTCACCAAATCACCGGTTGGTGTAATCGTTAATGCGCCATCTCGGCTATAGCCTTCACTACCATCGCCTTTTTTTACTGCAATCCATCCATCCCCTTTTACGGCGATATCCAGCTCGCGCCCCGTACTGTTCATTGACCCCGACATAAACTGAGTCGCTGGGTTTTCTGTCAGGGCATAAACACGGCTAGGGTGGTGGTCACCAAAAACAGGCATTGCCCGAGCTTGTGCCAAATCACTTTTAAAGCCTGTTGTCGTGGCATTCGCCAAGTTGTTCGCATGCACACTTTGGGCTAACATCGTTTGTTTTGCCCCCGACATAGCCAAATAGAGACTCTTATCCACAGTACACCCTCCCTATTTATCGATTAACGAAGATTAATAATGGCTTGCGTCACGGTATCTGCCGTTTGAATGGTTTTCGCACTGGCCTGAAAGTTTCTCTGCGCAATAATCAATTGCACCAACTCCTGAGACAAATCCACATTCGACTCTTCTAGGGCGCCTGCCTGAATCACCCCCAGTGCCGCAGAGCCCGGCGTACCGATAATGGCCTGACCTGATTCAAATGATTCACCCCACTGCGTATCACCGAGCGGGTTCAACCCTTGCGTATTATTGAAGTTTGCCAAAGCCACCTGACCTAGAGTCTGTGCTTGACCATTGGTGTAACGGGCAAAAATAACCCCCTCACCACTGATATCTAAGCCCGACAACCGGCCAGTGGTAAAACCATTTTGACTCACCGCATTCACAGAAAATGGGCTGCCAAACTGCGTGGTGCCATTTAGGTCAATCACAAAGTTAGAACTAGTCGGTGGCTCCACAATCGGTGTGGTACCACCATTGGCCACCGTTTGACCTCTTTGCGAGCCGTTATAGACACCGTCTTGATTGAGCGGTGTCCAGTTACTAATAAAAACATCGTCTGAGGCCACATCATTTAAACTACCATCAGTATTAAAAACCAATGAAAACTGTGCCCGTGTCGGCAATACATTTTGCGGTGATGGCAGTGCAGGGTTAGGGTCACCCACATCGTCATCATCGATCTGCACATACATCGTCCAGGTGTTAATGGTGCTTTCCTTCACATAATAGGTGCTCAGTACATGCGGGTTTCCTAAGCTATCAAACACGT
>JAHRVS010000296.1 GCA_019090565.1 Gammaproteobacteria bacterium | reverse complement strand
TTTATTTATGAGCACGATGAAAGCACTATTTCAGATATGGCTGATAATCTGAAAATTGAAGTTGATGCTATTCGTAAGATTATTAATGCACTGCAGGGTAACAAACTAATTAAATCAAAGTATGACAAAGGCACTCGCGGTCGTGCTCGTCGTTGCTCTATTACAGCAAAAGGCAAAAAGCTTATCGAAAAAGCGTCGTAACTTCAGAATACTCCACCCTCGGAGTTAAGCGCTATTGATTGCTTTAAGACACCTGCAAGTCTGAGCGCTACCAAAGAATCCCTGATTGATCTGAATGTAATTCAGAAAAACTGGGGATTTTTTTTGCCTGATTTTTGTATTATCCCAAAGGTGTATTTGTCACGCGATAGCTACATCGAACTCCTGTGTAAGCTATATGTACTGCGGCCTTGAATGTAGGGCTTCCTTGTTCCTACAAAAAAGCACTGTTTTTTGAAGTGCCCTGATACTGGCGAAATATTTCATAAGCTAAACGATCATCATAAGTGGTACTTTGCAGAGCAAAGTAAAAGCATGCAAAATGGATGGCACTTATCTCTAATGGAAGTAAAACATGTTGGTAAACGAGGCATCTTCTGCTCTTGGGCCCTTGATGATGGATGTCGAAGGACATGCTTTGACAGAGGAAGATCGGGCGCTGCTAAGACATCCTTTTGTAGGTGGCTTAATACTTTTTAGCCGTAATTATAGTTCTGTGCAGCAAGTCCAAGCGTTGACAGCTGCAATCAGAGAGGTCAGACCAGGGATTATCATCGCTGTTGACCAAGAGGGTGGCCGGGTTCAGAGGTTCAAGGCACCGTTAACGCGCCTTCCCCCCTTGGCTGACATTGGTAAACTCTACAGAAGTTCGCCCGCAAGTGCTTTGGCATATGCCACTGAGCTTGGCTGGCTGATGGCTGCAGAAATACTTACCCTTGGTGTGGATATCAGTTTTGCACCAGTGCTTGATTTAGCCTATGGCGTAAGCTCTATCATTGGAGACCGCTCTCTGCATGCTCGGCCAGAACTGGTTTCATCATTAGCAAGTGCGTATATCGACGGCATGAATGAGGCCGGTATGGCTGCTACGGGGAAGCACTTCCCTGGCCACGGAGCCGTTCAAGCTGATTCTCATCTAGAGCTGCCTATCGATTCGCGTGCAATGGATGAAATGCAAGAACAAGACATTGTGCCTTTTGCCGCGCTCGCTACTAAATTAGCCGGCGTAATGCCTGCTCATATTATCTATGAACAAATTGATGATATGCCTGCCGGTTTTTCCCCTTATTGGCTGCAAACAATCTTAAGGGGCAAACTGGGCTTTTCCGGAGTTATTTTTAGTGATGATTTATCTATGGCGGGTGCAGCAATCGCGGGAACTTATTCTGAAAGAGCAGAGAAAGCACTGAGCGCGGGCTGCGATATGATTCTTCTCTGCAATTGCCGAAACGGTGTGAAAGAATTATTAAAAAATGAAACGCTAATTTTAATGCAGGCAAATCAGGAGCGTCTCCGTGCCTTACAAGGGAACGGAAATATTAGCAACCTGGCGCAGCTTCAATCTTTAAGTCGTTGCCATGTGGCGCAGGAAATGATTCGAGATTTTGCCTAGTATCGAAAGATGCCAATTGGGAATTTTCCTGTTCTAACTAGAAAATTATTATTTTTAGAGGTACTCTTTGTTGGGGTAATCACGATTCGATAGAGGCCGCTTTGACAGATTTAGAAGAAATTTATAACGTACAAAAAACCGCTGATAGGATTTATTCCAATGCAGATATTGAGGCGGCAATAGAAAATATGGCTGTAAACATCAACCATTTCTATCAAGGCTTAAATCCCATTGTGCTATGTATTATGAATGGCGGAGTGGTGTTTTGTGGCAAGCTGTTACCACTGTTGAGGTTTCCGCTGCAATTTGATTATGCCCATGCGACCCGTTACAACAATACTACGGATGGTAAAACACTCGAATGGCGCGTGGTCCCTACGCTTGACCTGAGGGGCCGAGATGTTCTGATCGTGGATGATATCTATGATGTGGGTGAAACCCTTGCGGGGGTGATAGAGGCTTGTGAAAAGCAAAAAGCGCTTTCGGTAAAAAGTGCGGTGCTGGTTAATAAAGTGCATGATCGAAAGTACGACCCCAGTTTTTCGGTCGACTTTGTGGCTCTGGAGGCGGGTGATCGATACCTGTTTGGTTATGGTATGGACTACAAAAGTTACCTTCGAAATGCGCCGGGCATTTATGCCGTGGGCAATAGCCTTGGATGTGAGGCGTGAAAGGTGAAAGGTTCTTTTTACCGATACAGTGTTGATTTGAAAATCTTAAGGACCCTTGGTTTTGGGGCGATAGAGTGGATATAGAACAGTTTGAAACAATTGCGTTAAATGCAAGCCTAATTGGCTTGTTCCTATTTATGCTTTTTATTGTTTACGATCTATCAAAGCAGTCCAAAGCAGGAAAATTAGGCACTTTGGTGTTGTTTGGTGGGCTTTGTTTAGGAATGCTAGGCTTTTTAATGAAAGGGGTCATTACAAAACTATTGGGTTTGGGATAAAGTCAGCAACAGGCTTTGGCCTAGCTGCTGACAATTTTACTGGTGATCGAAGTGACTTTTATCGTTTCATTTCAGGGCTAAGGAAAGGGTGGATTGCCTGAAGGGTTTGTTTAAACACTTTTGGGTTTCCACAAACTACATTGCCACTTTTGAGGTGATTGTCGCCACCGCCGAGGTCACTGATAAGGCCGCCGGCCTCGGTAACCAATAAAGCCCCTGCCGCAACATCCCATGCTTGAAGCCCTAGCTCCCAGAAACCGTCATAACGTCCCGCTGCCACATAGGCAAGGTCGAGAGCTGCCGACCCAGCGCGACGAATGCCCGCTGTTTCTGTGCTGAGCTTCTTGAACATCTCAAGGTAAGCATCCAGGTAAGGTTGCTGGTCCTGGCGGAACGGAAACCCTGTGCAGAGCAAAGCCCCTTCAAGGGATTTTCGCGAAGAAACTCGAATACGCTTACCGTTTAATTGGGCGCCACGACCGCGGCTAGCAGTGAACTCCTCTTGACGCATGGGGTCGATAATGACCGCATGCTCTAGCTTGCCCTTGTATTGCATTGCAATTGAAATCGCAAAATGAGGGACGCCATGGATAAAATTGGTGGTGCCATCGAGGGGGTCTATGATCCATAGTGAATCTTTGCCTTCCTCAGTGCCTTCAATAAGCCCACTTTCTTCACATAAAAAACTATGAGTTGGGTAGGTTTTTTGTAGATGATGCAAAATAGTTCTTTCCGCGGCCAAGTCTACCTCGGTAACGAAGTCGTTTACGGATTTACTATTGATCCCCATTCGATCAATGTTGTCAGTTGCTTTAACAATGACATTCCCGGCGGCCCGTGCTGCCCGAAGAGCGATATTCATCATTGGTTCCATAGAAAAAGTACCCTTGGGTTGTTTATCGTTGTCTAAATCATTATGGGGAGCGTAATCACAAGCCGCGGGATTCTAACAAAATTTCAGGAGCAGGGCTATGTGGCGCATAAGCTGGAACGTGTGAATTATGTATCTTTCATCACAAGCTAAGCGTTTATGGTGCGTGTTGGCCGTTTGAGCTTGCCCGCTATTTGTCTGCGAATGTGGTGGAGTAAGGTACCTGAATCTCGTTAAAACCGTATGCCTGGTGATCATGTGACATTTTCGTCAGAATTGGCTAATGGATTCGCATGCTCTTCTACCTCCTTCCTATTGAGCATGACGCTTAAACCCCACTGTTTCTTGGTTATAAACGCTTAGGGTCAGGTATCGGTTTTGATTTAGCCGAGGGTTAGTGGTGCGCTTCATCATACAAGTTGTGGTGATATATCTTGCCATGCAGTCCGGAAATAGTGGGCTAGACTGAATAAAAGGCCGAATTTTATTGGTAAGTTAAGCGCCTTGATATGGTTCGTTACTTCAAGGTGATTTGTGTCAATGCGTATAAACACAGTGAATGGCTTGACCTACATAAAAGGATTTCAGCTAAAACGATTTAAGCGCATTGCGCTCAGCTTGCTGTTTCTTTTGCTCTTTTCTGGGTTGGCTGCTTCCAAATTGGCTATGGCCAGTACTCCCGCGGTGGGCAAACAAACCATTAATGCACTGTATATTCCCCTGGCTGATCATTATGCGGCACTGGTTGCCTTCGAACGCTATCGCGACAAAATGAAACATGCCGATTTTACCCTCACAAAAATGAAAAACTGGGATCTTTTACGGGCCTATTACCAGTCTGGCGAGGTGGAAATGGCCTTTGTTATGAGCCCCTTGGCTATGAGCATGTACACAGAAAAGCCCCATTTCCGTTGGATAGGCTTGATGCATCGTGATGGTAATGCCTTGGCGATCAATGATTTGATATATGAAAAATTGCGCCTGCCGCCCATGAGAGAGGACCGCAAACCGGACGACCAGGTTGCAAAGGTATTGGATAGCATTCATAACCAAAGTGGTAAAAGTACGGTGATTGGAATGCCTCACTTGCTTTCCACTCACACTGTCGTGCTTTATCGCTACTTGAAAGAAAATGGCCTAACCCTGTCGTTGAGGCCTGGGGCCAATACTCAAGTTTTAGCCGTGCCCGTGCCGCCGTCTAAATCCCTTGCATTTATCAAAGCGAAGAGTAACCGTGCGCAGCCGGCTGCATTTGAGCAGTCGCTGCCTTGGGCAGACGTGGTAGAGACAGGAAGTTTCGGTCATGTGGCCTGGTACTCCAAAGACGTAATGCCATGGAAATATGGCCATGTAGAATGTATCGCCTTGGCCACGGATGAGAGTATTCGTCATAAGCGAGCGGCTGTTGAGGAGGTTATGTATTTTATCCATAAGGCGGGGGCTGACATAGAAACAGCGAGGCAAGAGGGCGGCGAAGCGTTGGACGCCATCGTCAAAATAGTCCGCAAGCATATTCCTGCACACAATCGTAAGGCAATTACAGCCAGCCTTGACCCAAACCTAAGAGTAATTAATTATCAAAATCTAAATGTCGATAAAGCTGGCTTAAAACAGATCATGGATCTTGCTGTTGAGGGAGGGATATTGAAGACAGGGGTTGATATCGATGAATTCGCCGATACACAGTTTCAAGTGGATTTAAAATGACCTCTGCGAATGAGGTAAAGGGCGATACCGATACGGATTTATTCGAAAAGGATGAAAAGCCGACGGCTAGTTTAAGCCGTTCACTGCTTATTGCATTCTTATTGATGGCACTTATTCCTTTGTGTGCCTTGGCCTATTTCTCCTATTGGCATTCAAGTGATTTTCTTAAAAACAGTGCATTTATACATCTGGAAGAAATCACCCGCGTGAATCAAAATTCGATCGGCAGATGGTTTCACTATCGTCAAGTTGATATTTCAGCATATTCGGAATCCACGCATAATGCCCAGTTTATACGAGAGCTGAGCACTCGCTATAAACTAAGTTCTGCCCCACTCAGAGAGTTTGTAAAGAGCTATGAGTGGCAAAAAATCGCGAATAAATATGAGGGAGGCCTCTTTACGCTTCATTCGAAATATGACTATGTTGATGATGTTTATTTGATTGACCAAGAAGGGAATATTTTGTTTTCGGTCTTAAAGGGTTCTGATGTAGGTGAAAACCTCTTCAGTGGCCTTTTGGCAAAAACAAAGTTTGCCAAATCAGTCAAACATGCCTTTGACTCGGGGCAGTATACATTTTCCGATATAGAGCGTTATGCAGGGTCTGATAACACTCTTGCGGGGTTTATTTCTGGCCCTTTGCTGGATGATAACGGCGACAAAATAGGTGTGCTTTCTATTCGATTAAAACTAGCGCCTATTTATAATCTGTTGACCGCTACCTCCGCCTCTGGGAGTGGCACGAACGTCAAACAATATCTAGTGGGCACTGATGGATACTTACGTTCCCCTCGAGAAGGATCATTTGAAGGCGTGCTGAAGTGGCGAGCAAATAGTAAGACTCTAACGCCTATCGAGAATTTGAGTGTGGACGTTACTTTTTTTCAAAGTGAGACTGATAATGGAGAAGTAATTATTTCTCAGTATTACAATTTTCAGATATTTGATGTTAACTGGATCTTGGTTAGTGAAGTAAGCTTAAGCGACGTTCTAAAATCAGTGAACAATCAAGGTTACATCAGTTTAATATTTGTTGCTGTTACTATAATTATCGTGTTATTTGCCGCATTTTTTGCATCAAAGCGGATTACCGCGCCAATTACGATGTTGGCGGAGGCATCGATTAAGGCTGCTGCTGGCGATCTAAATCAAACCATAAACATTAAGTCTAATAATGAAATTGGTCGATTAGCATCGGCCTTTAAGCACATGCTCTACATGCGTACCGTACATGAGAAATCTTTAAAAGAATCCACTGAACAAGCGAAAGAAACCCTTTCCCAGTTGGCTGATCAAAAGTTTGCTTTGGATCAACATTCTATTGTCGGAATTACAGATGTCAGAGGAGTCATTATTTATGCGAATAAAAAGTTTTGTGAGATTAGTGGCTATGAAGAGTTTGAGCTCATTGGTAATAATCACCGTCTTCTAAATTCGGGGCATCATCCTAAAAGCTTTTTTAGGGATATGTTTAAGGTGATTTCAAGGGGTGGCGTGTGGCGCGGTGAAATCTGTAATACAAATAAAAGGGGTGAATTATATTGGGTAGATACCACCATCGTACCATTTATGGGGTCGAGCGGTACGCCAGAGAGTTACGTTGCTATTCGCACAGATGTCACAAATATTAAAAATACCGAGTCAGAAATACAAAAGACACTTACTCTAATCGAAGCAACGCTGGAGGCTACCGATAATGGTATTCTCGTGACAGACTGCTCTGGCCGGGCTATGCGTTTAAATAAGCGTTTTATTGAGTTGTGGCACTTGCCTGCCGATTCGATTAATACGAATGATTGGGAAGAGAGCCTCAATCATATCAGTGGCCAGCTGCTTGGGGCTGATGAGTTTACCGAAGGTGTTCGAAAAATAAACCTTGACCCTAAGCTGGAGTATTTTGACACCCTTGATCTGGTTGATGGCAGAGTGTTTGAGCGGGGTTCTAGGCCGATGTTACAGGGCGACCAACATTTTGGCCGTGTCTGGAGCTTCCGGGATATCACCGAGCGAAATTTGAATGAACAAGCGCTTGTTTCGGCGAAATTAAGGGCTGAAGAAGCGGCCAGCGTAAAGGGAGAGTTTTTGGCCTGCATGAGCCATGAAATTAGAACGCCGATGAACGGAGTGCTGGGTATGCTGGGCCTGCTGATGAATTCAGGTTTAAAGGCGGAACAACTTCATCGTGCCAGCGTGGCGAGAGAAAGCGCGAAGTCCTTGCTTACGTTGATTAATGATATTTTGGACTTCTCTAAAGTTGATGCAGGGAAGTTGGAACTCGAAATATTAAATTTTGATTTAACTAAAACCCTTGGTGACCTTTGCGAGTCCCTCGCACTACTTGCCCAATCAAAAGGTTTGGAATTAATACTTGATGTGAGTGAAGTTCATCACCCTATGCTGAAAGGGGATCCAGGACGAGTTAGTCAAATAGTGACAAATTTAGTTGGAAATTCAATCAAATTCACCTCCCATGGTGAAGTGGTTGTTCGAGTTTTACAGCGGAGCATCGGTGATGGCAAGTCTGATCTAGTCATATCCGTGAGCGATACTGGCGCAGGAATTCCAGAAGAAAAAATAAGTTCTCTTTTTGATGCGTTTAGTCAAGTGGATGCATCAACGACGCGTAAATATGGCGGCACCGGATTAGGGCTTGCCATTGTAAGCAAGCTCTGCACGTTGATGGGT
The DNA here is from genome assembly GCA_019090565.1 of Gammaproteobacteria bacterium. Classification (GTDB taxonomy): domain Bacteria; phylum Pseudomonadota; class Gammaproteobacteria; order Pseudomonadales; family UBA3067; genus UBA3067. The sequence goes on along the minus strand of JAHRVS010000296.1, from coordinate 2,750 downwards.
GGGAGTATTGAAGCCGAAAGCACCCTAGGTCAGGGTAGTAGTTTTAATATCCATTTAACCCTTGAGGAATCTACTGAGACCCTGCCTAAACTGCCGAAGTTTGACATCAGTGCGTTGACGTTACTTGTGGTTGACGATAATAAAACCAACTGTGAGGTCTTATCCAAACAATTAGAACTTTGGGGGGCAAAGGTATTGGTGGCCAATAGCGCCAAGGAGGCAATCCAACTCTGCGAATTTAAATATGATTCCGGCGGCCCGATTTTTGACGTTGCTCTTCTTGATTTTCAAATGCCGGATATAGATGGTGGGGCGCTAGGTAAGGCGTTAAAAGAGGATGACCGCTTTAAAAAAATAAAACTTATTATGATGACCTCAATGAGCTTTAAGGGTGATGCGCAGCAGTTTGCAGCTTTGGGGTTCAGTGCTTATTTTCCGAAACCCGCAACCACCTCAGACCTCTTTAACGCATTGAGCATTGTTGCAGAAGGGGGGGAGGCCTATAAAAAAGCGTTGCCTTTGGTCACCCATGATTATATTCAGGCGCTTGATGAGGAGGGTGTCGGCCGGATCAATTCTACGCAGGAAAACCGAATTAAGTGGCCGCCTTTAACGCGCGTATTACTGGTGGAAGACAACCGCATTAATCAAGAGGTCGCCATGGGGCTTCTTGAGGGCATGGGTGTGATTGTCAGTATGGCTTCAAATGGGTACGAGGCCTTAAGCAGCTTGAGATCCTCTCTGGGCTGTCAGTTCACGATGATTTTGATGGATTGTCAAATGCCAGATATGGACGGTTACGAGGCAACCAGGCAAATTCGTTCAGGCGCGGCGGGTGATGCGTATGTCAATATTCCCATCGTTGCAATGACTGCAAATGCGATGGTGGGTGATCGTGAAGAATGCTTGGATGCGGGCATGGATGATTACCTGGCAAAGCCAGTTGATTTTGAGCCATTATTTGGCAAGCTGGAAAAATGGTTATTAGATATACCCGACTCCACCTCAAACGAAGAAAGCGCCTTACCTGAAAACAGAGAAAATAAAGGGTCTGTAAGCACTGAGACTGAAAATCAATCGCCTGCAAATGATTCCGAACTCAACGATCTGCCTGTCTGGGATCAGGAAGCTGCACTCAAACGGGTAAAAGGGAAGCCCGGTCGATTGGGATCTCTTATTGAAATGTATTTGGAGGAGTGCGGCACCACCGCGCAGGATATTGCCGATGCGCTCAGTGTGGAGGATGCAGCCGGTGTTGTTCATTTGGCGCACACCACAAAGGGTGTATCGGGAAACCTGGGTGGCGCGCGGTTGAACAAAATTGCAGCATCAATGGAAATGGCGGCAAGAGAAAACGACCTAGGAAAAGCTGCGGGATTAATGGCTGAGTTTCAAGAAGAGTTGGTGAACTTTGAGCATGTGATAAAGCAGTACCAGTCTCAGAGTGATGCCGTATGATTTCTAAGTCGTACTGCACGCAGAGCGATGGTGTATAAGGCATACCCGAGGATTTGACTCCGGAGCTGACGCAGCTACTGCGTGAAAAAAGTATCTTTAGAGATAGCCGTAATGCATTGCTCTGTATTTGTTTCATTACCGCCTTGCGCTTCTTTGCGCAGCTGCCTGAACTTCATCTCGCTATATTCAAAATCGAACAACCCTGTTGATGCCGCTCGATTGAATGCTTGAAATAGGGTATCGTTTCGAACCCGTACTGGGTGGTGACGCTTCAGGTCTGCCATATATAATAATTCGAATATATCAATTGTTTGCAAGGGATTAGTCGTGACAAAAAAGAGCTTGGATTACCCGTTTAAACAGGCGCCCCTACCGGGAGAATTAGTCGAAATCTGCAAGGGGCTGCATTGGTTGAGAATGAAAATACCTTTTCAACTTGATCACATTAATTTGTGGCTGGTAGAGGGGGAAACAAGTTGGGCAATTGTAGATACGGGCACCAAAAGCGATGAAACAAGAGAAACCTGGGAAACAATTTTCGATCGCCATCTTAATGGCAAGCCTGTTGACAGTGTCGTAGTGACGCATATGCACCCAGACCATGTAGGCATGGCAGGGTGGCTGTGCGAGCGCTGGAAAGTTGATGTCACCATGACAAAAACAGAATGGCTATACACTCAAATTGGTGGTGATTTAGCGCTAAAGCATCAATCGAACTACTCTGAACACTATAGGCGCCTGGGCGTCGAAGAAAAAGTGGTTGAAAATCTTCATAAAATGTATTCGTTCTATTCCCACCTTATGGAACCATTACCGGGTACATTTCGACGTATGGCCGACGGTGACGTTGTTAAAATTGGTGGCTTAGACTGGAAAGTGATGATCGGCCTAGGGCATTCACCGGAGCATGCTTGCCTTTATTGTGAAGAAAAAAACGTCATCATTGGGGGGGATCAACTGTTGCCAGGCATTACGCCCTCGATCTCTGTGTCAGTGGAAGAAATTGACAGCGATCCTTTGAAGGAATTCCTTGAATCGCTTGAGCAGTTTTATTCTCTTCCTGAGGATGTTCTGGTCTTGCCGTCCCATCAATTACCCTACCGTGGTGTGCACCTGCGTATTGATCAACTAAAAGCCCATCACTCTTCCCGGTGTGACATGTTAATTGAAGCCTGCGTGGAACCAAAGAATGCCTTTGAGCTGGTAGACGTGTTATTTGGGCATCGAAAGTTAAGCCCTATGGACAAACTGATGGCGTTGGGAGAAACCATTGCCCATGCCAATATGCTGCT
>JAHRVS010000295.1 GCA_019090565.1 Gammaproteobacteria bacterium | reverse complement strand
ACGCGGTTTTTATGGGCCTAGGTACTTACCAGTACATGAAAGGCGGGTTTCCAGGTGAAAGCTTGCCAGGCGTCTACGATGCGTTGCCTTACCTCGTCTCTAGCGTGAACCGAAATCTTGGTTTTGAGAAATCGCCAGAAGATTTTATAGACCTTAAGGGGAAGCGCGTCGTGGTGCTAGGTGGTGGAGATACCGCCATGGATTGCAATCGAACTGCCATACGACAAGGGGCTAGATCCGTGCAATGCGTTTACCGTAGAGACGAGGCGAACATGCCTGGCTCAAGGCGTGAAGTGAACAACGCTAAAGAAGAAGGTGTCGAGTTTTTATTTAATCGCCAGCCTACCGAAGTGCTGGGAAGTGCCGCGGTTGAGGGCATTAAAGTGGTTGCCACCGAGTTGGGCGAGCCCGATGAGCAAGGTCGACGGCGTCCGAAAGAAGTGGCCGGCTCAGAGCAGGTCATAGTTGCGGATGTCGTGCTTGTGGCCTTTGGGTTTCAGCCAAGCCCTGAGCCCTGGTTCTCTGAGGTCGCTATTGAAACCGATAATTGGGGGCGCGTTGTAGCGCCTGAGCAAGGCGACTTCGCCTTCCAGACGACAAACGCCAAAGTGTTTGCAGGCGGAGATATGGTTCGAGGCTCTGACTTGGTAGTCACCGCGATTGCTGAAGGCCGTGAAGCGGCTCAAGGCATTATGGATTACTTAGGTGTCTAGCTGTTAGCTGGGTTCCTACTGGCTTAGCCTTTACGCGCCGTATATGGCTCGGTCTAACGGGGTTTCAACAGCCTGCTATGCAAGCGTAAATTCCGGCCGATAAAATGACCACAGTATGTTAAGGAAGAGAAAATGACTCCGCCAGCGTTGAAAAATGACCGTTTCCTTAGGGCCTTGCTTCGTGAGCCCGTTGATGTCACCCCGGTTTGGATGATGCGCCAAGCAGGGCGATATCTGCCTGAGTACCGTGCCAGCAGGGCCAAGGCTGGGGATTTTATGTCACTGTGCAAAAACCCAGACTTCGCCAGTGAGGTTACTCTTCAGCCTTTGAAGCGCTTTCCTCTTGATGCAGCCATTCTCTTTTCTGATATTCTAACCATTCCAGACGCAATGGGCCTGGGCTTGTATTTTGAAACCGGCGAAGGCCCTCGGTTTAAGAAAACCATTCGAACCGCTGCTGACGTAGAAAGTCTTGGGCCTTTGAATGTCAGTGCTGATCTTGATTATGTGATGAATGCCGTCAAGACCATTCGTCGCGACCTTAATGGCCAAGTGCCGTTAATTGGTTTTTCTGGCAGCCCTTGGACATTGGCGACTTATATGGTCGAGGGCGGCTCTTCCAAAGATTTTCGCCATTTGAAACGTATGGTTTACGATGAGCCTCAAACGGCGCATAAGCTTCTCGACAAGCTGGCCACCGCCGTCACGGATTATCTGAATCAGCAGATTTTGGCAGGCGCCCAGGCTGTGCAGATATTTGATACCTGGGGGGGTGCGCTTAGCTCGCCCGCCTACCAAGAGTTTTCTCTCAACTACATGGATAAAATTGTTTCCGGTCTTATTCGAGAGCACGAAGGTAGAAAGGTGCCGGTGATCTTGTTTACCAAGGGTGGCGGCATGTGGCTCGAAAAAATCGCCCAAACTGGGTGTGACGCGCTTGGACTTGACTGGACAGTAGAGCTCAGTGACGCTAGGGCAAGAGTTGGCCAGCAGGTTTCTTTGCAGGGCAATATGGATCCCGCTATTCTGTATGCGTCCCCCGCAAAAATTCGTAATGAGGTCGCGCGCATTCTCGAGTCCTATGGGCATGGAGAGGGCCATGTCTTTAATTTGGGGCATGGTATTACCCCTGATGTAAAGCCTGAAAATGCGAAAGCATTTATTGAGGCAGTGCATGAGCTCAGTGCGGGTTACCACTCCTAGTTCTTGATGCGCTTTGCGGGCTCCTTCGTAATAGTTTGCGCCAGAGGTCTTGGCGCCTAAGTGACAGGCAATGCAATGACTACCACTTCCGGAGACTCACTTGAGGGTCTGCACTCCCTGATAAAAATATTGTCAGACGGTCGGTTTTATTCCGGTGAGTTGCTCGGTAAAGAGTTGAAAGTGAGCCGTGCCGCAGTTTGGAAGAAGATTCAAAAATTAGAAAGTTTAGGGTTGGTGTGTAATTCCGTGCGAGGCAAAGGGTATCGTCTGGAAGAGCCTGTTCAGCTGTTGGACGAAGCCCGTTTGTCCCGGCTTGTTAGCAATGAGTTAGGTGAGACTTGTGTCCAGCTAGACCTTCGGACCCAAGTGCAGTCTACCAACGATATTGTCCTGGAGGCTGCTCGTGGTGCGGCGGCTTCTGGTTATGCATGCCTGGCCGAGCAGCAGGTGTCTGGCCGGGGCCGAATGGGTCGGCAGTGGGTCTCTCCTTTTGCGCGGAATATTTACCTTTCTATGTTATGGCGTTTTTCCGCCGGAGCGGGAAGCCTAGAGGGCTTAAGTCTTGCTGTGGGGGTTGCTGTCGTGCGAGCCCTGGAGAAATCTTCACTGCAAGGCCTGTCGCTAAAATGGCCCAATGATGTATTGGTTGCCGGGGAGAAAATAGCCGGAATTCTTTTGGAGATGCATGGTGACTCATCAGGCCAATGTAGCGTGGTGATTGGTGTCGGAGTCAATGTTGATATGCCCGCTGCTGCTGCATCGGGTATAGATCAGCCGTGGACCGATTTGAGTTATCATCTGTCGGAGGTTGATCGAAACCAAATAGCGGGCAACCTTGTATCTGAAATTTATCGCTCTGCCAAGCTTTTTAGTGAGCAGGGCTTTTGCTCGCACAAGTCTGTGTGGGAGCAATACGACGGCCTTAAGGGCAAAAATGTCGCCATTGTTCTCGGGGATAAAGAAATCACCGGTCGTTCCGTAGGGATTGGTGAGAGAGGGGAATTCCTTTTGGATGTGGGCGGCGAAGTGCGCCCGTTTAGCGGTGGAGAGGTATCGGTGAGGCGTAAAGGCTAATGCTATTGCTGGATATAGGTAATACCCGAATTAAGGCCGCGGTGCTAGAGAATGGTCGGGTAAAAGTGGTGTCGAGTGTCTCGCATAATGGGAGCTGGGCGTCGGTTGTCGGTGAATTGAGCCTGAGCCAGGCGCCAACCAGTATTCATATAGCGAGTGTAGCAGGGCCGAATGTGGAGAAAGCGGTTTCAGCTGCATTTGTAGGTAGGTGTGGGCTGAAGCCGGTGTTTTATCGCGCTGTGGCTAACGCTGCGGGCGTGAGAAATGGCTACCGGGAACCGGGTCGCTTAGGAGTGGACCGGTGGATGGCGATAATTGCGGCTTACAGCAGGGTTCGTGGCGCAGTATGTGTCGTGGACTGTGGCACGACAATCACTGTTGATTTGGTGGGCGCTAGCGGGCAGCATCAAGGGGGGTTTATCGTACCCGGCTTGATGATGGCTAAAAAAAGCCTTCTAAATGGCGCGAAAGAAGTGGATGTGCCTGAAGGTGATGCCCTTTGCGGCCTATCTTGGGGGCGCTCAACAGAGGAGGCGGTGTGTCACGGCTTGCTTTTTTCGTCGGTGGCATTTATCGAAAGGGCTTTTGGCGCGTTTAAGGCGACAGACTCAGCGGCCAACCTGCTTTTGACAGGAGGGGATGCCTCGGCTTTGGCGGTGCATTTGGAATTCGCGCAGACCGTGCCAGAATTGGTACTAGAAGGAATTCATTGTTCGGCTACAATACATTCGGAGTCAGGTTATTAACTGCCTATTGATAGGAAGTAGAGCTAAAAAATGAAATGGATATTTGTTTGCCTGATGATGCTCAATGTATTGTATTTTACTTGGCATCATTTTGTGGCTGCTGAGCCCTCGGGCGTGGCTCTGAGTGAGCAAGCCGCACAGAATCGTGATCAAAAAACAAAGGCTTTGACGCTTGTATCAGAGGGGCGGCCCGGTTCATGAGGGCGAGGCGTTAGGTCTGTTTGAGTCTCCGCATGCCCTCCCTTTCGGTTGCTAATAAAAAACAAAGAAATTAGCGGTTTAAGAGATTGCGTTATGGATCAATATTTATTAAACTTCGGCCCCTCGTAAGAAGAGGTGTATGCGTCAATAATGTTTAAGCTGACGTAGCTCAGTTGGTAGAGCAGCTGATTTGTAATCAGCCGGTCGTAGGTTCGACTCCTATCGTCAGCTCCATTT
>JAHRVS010000294.1 GCA_019090565.1 Gammaproteobacteria bacterium | reverse complement strand
TCTAAAAATGTTTGGGCCCAAGGGCCAGAGGCATTGATGAGGCAGTGGCCTTCTACCAGGAACGTATCGCGTTGATGCTGATTTTTGAGGCGCAACTCCCAGCCATTGTGCTTGGGCTTGGCTGAAACACATTGGGTTCTGGGCAGGATGTCAGCGCTATTCGCTTTGGCGCTCAGTGCGCTACTGATGACTAAGCGAGAATCATCGACGCTGCAGTCATAGTAGCTGAAACCAGTTTTAAACTGTTTTTGAGTGATGCCATCTGAGACCAATTTTATCTTTCGAGAAGGCGGTATTTGTGATCGAGGGCTGAGATTATCATAAAAAAATAAGCCTAAACGAATCATCCAGGCGGGGCGAAGCTGGCTGCTATGGGGGAGAACAAACTCTTGGGGCCACACCAGGTGAGGGGCTTTTTCTAGCAAAACTTCTCGTTCCGCTAGTGCTTCTCTTACAAGACGAAATTCGTAGTGCTCCAGATACCGTAAGCCTCCATGAATTAGCTTGCTGCTGGCTGAAGAGGTGGCAGATGCCAAGTCACTCTGCTCACAAAGTAGAACTTTTAATCCGCGTTCGGCTGCTGCCGCAGCAATACCAGTGCCATTGATGCCGCCACCGACAATGAGTAGGTCGTAGAACGTGGATTCGCTTGTTTGGGTTTTGTTCATTCAGGCCGCATAAGTAGGTAGATGCTTAAACCTAGAAATAACAAGAGGGCAATGAGTATCCATGCAGGCCCTTGCGCGCGCAGCATCCCCCCAGTTAATCACCAGCAAAGTTGGTTGACTGCGTGATGAGGCATTCTGGGTGCTACGTGTTCCTTATGCACGCCAATTGCTTGCATGCCTTTTTCGCATGCAGCTGTTGTTTCTAGCTTGAATGATTATAGCTGCTTTGTTTCGAGTTTCTGGAGAATATTCAGGCTGAAAAGGGTCAAGGGCAGCGCTCGGAGGGCGTGCCCTTTTTATATGGCTGTCTGATTAGTGATGGTCTTGATGATTTTTCATCTTCGGTTTTGGGGCTAATGCAGGAAAACGATGTATAGCAAATGTGGCATGGCAGCCCACACAGGACGCATTCATTTCAGAAAAATAAAAATTTATTAATTCTGATTTTTTACTTTTTGCAGCATGCTCAAGCATACCTGCCAAGTAATGAAATTGCTGGTCCTTTTTTATGAACTCATGGGGTAACACGGAGTGCAACTCCGTCGCCTGGTTTTTCGTCAATTCTTGTTTCAATATATAGCTATTTTTCATCTTTCTGGCAGTTATTTCGATCTCCTCCCAGTTTCCGGAATGGTAGGCTGGGATGATGGAGACCATTCCATCTTGTAGCGACTGCATTTCTTGAACTAATAGGCCGCGTAGGCCAGGAGAAAGCAGCCCAACACCTGATGTTATTGCATGGTTTTCATGAGCAGGCTTGTTCCCTCCATAGCTCACCGCAGGCAGTAGGGCTATGAGCAGGGCAATTTTCACAAGCACATTCATGTTTTTTCCTAGGTATGTTTGATTGTCAGGAATATAGCACATCTCAAAAAGCGCACTTTTCACGTAAAGGCTTCTGTAAAACCGGCATACAGTGCATCGTGTATGCCCTATACATTGTTGGCCCACCTGCGGGACTTTTTTGCGCTCATGTGAAGGGGGCTATTGCTAGATATAGGCTATATTCTTTTTTTAACTCGGCGGGGTTTGGTTTTTGAGTTTTTAGTTTTGTTGGTTTTTAGCTTGTCACGGCTAATGTGTGTTTTACCTGCTTTATTTCCAAGCCCGGGGCGTGTCTTTGTGGAGATATTTTTAATTAAACGGCTTCGGTCACTGACTTCAAAGCCAGGCTTGTAAATGCGCTTGATGCCGCTGTCGATCAGACGTTCTATTCGATCTAGGGTGCGCTCTTCCATGCGGCTTACAAACGATATGGCATGGCCTGAGCTGCCCGCGCGGCCAGTACGGCCGATGCGGTGTACATAGTCTTCTGGCAAATATGGCAAGTTGTAGTTGATGACATAATCCAGGCCCACAATGTCAAGGCCGCGAGCGGCGACATCGGTGGCGACTAGAATCTGCAATTTCCCTGATTTGAAATCAGCCAATGCACGGCGGCGGGAGCCTTGGCTTTTGTCTCCGTGGCAGACTGCGGCTTCGATTTTAGCTAACTTCAGGCTGTCGACCAGTTTGTCAGCTTGTTCTTTGGTGCTGGTGAAAACGAGGACTTGAAACCAGTTCTGCTCTTCGAGTAAAACATGAAATAACTCGATTTTTCGTCGCTCTTCTACCTCATAAACAACATGCTCAACGGTATCGGCGGTGGCATTCAACTTGGTAGTACGGATCACTTCATGGCGCTTCATTACTTGCTGGGCAAATTCTCGTACTGCAGGTGAAATGGTGGCAGAAAACAAAAGGGTTTGTCGTTTTTTTTTGGTGCGTTTTAGTAATTCTTGCACATCTGCGATAAAACCCATGTCCAGCATGCGATCGGCTTCATCCAATACAGCAAATTCGACGTTAGATAGATTTACATGGCATAGCGTCATGTGCTCGAGCAAGCGACCGGGTGTCGCAATGACGATATCAATACCGGATTGGAGTTTTTTGGCTTGCCCACCCATTTTAACGCCACCATAAACAGCACAAATGGAGAGGGGTAGGAACTGCGCGTAAGATTGAATTGTATTTGCCAGCTGTTCGGCTAGCTCGCGAGTAGGCGTGAGGATCAGTGCTCTGGGGCTACCCGCTTTAGTGGGTTTTGGCTTTTCCATCATTTGCTGCAATACAGGGAGGGCAAAAGCGGCAGTTTTTCCGGTACCTGTTTGGGCGTTGGCAAGGATATCTTTGCCAAGGCAGGCCGGTGTGATGGCTTGCTCTTGCACGGGGGTTAAATCGGTGTAGCCGCATGCCTTAATGGCTTGTTGGATTTCTGGGGCTAGGTCTAAAGAGTTAAACTTCATGCGCATTACTCGACGGATACATACAATAATTCAGTGAGGGTTGTGTGAGAGTGGACGTGAAAAGCGCAAGCTATTTGGCTAACGACACAACCAATCTGTCACAATGAACAGGCCGCAATAACGCGAGCTTGTTCATTGCCGGTCAATTTACTCATCAATATCTGGAGGCAAAGGCGTCTCAGATTTTGTCTTCTTCTTTAAAGGTGCGAAGCCGCCTTGTTTTGGCAAACTTTTTACGACCCGTTCGCTTGCGCTCAATGGCTTTTCATTGCTCTGATCAGAACCGCTTGTACTGATGTCTGATGTGTCGCCTTCAGGTGCCCCTTGTGCTGGGTTTTTCTTGGCGCGGTTTGGCTTGCCGATATTTTTTTGGTTTCTGTGGCGCTGCTTTGCTTTGACACTGGTCTTTCTATTGGCTGATTTCTTGGCTTTGTCCGCGACCTTTTTCTTTTTCTTTATGCCCGTAAAATCTGCTTCGAGGCCTTCGAGGCTGCGACGACTGAGGATTTGTTTGGTGCGTTGTTCAACATTGGTATACCTAGCCCAATCATTGGCACCTACCAAGGAAATGGCATGGCCTTCTGCGCCTGCTCTGCCGGTTCTGCCTATTCGGTGAATATGGTCGTCGACCGTACGGGCCATGTCCACGTTAATGACTAACTCCACCGCGTCTATATCTAGGCCTCTAGAGGCTACGTCCGTGGCAACCATGATGGATGCATAGCCAGAGCGAAACTGGTTCAAGGCTAGTTTTCTATCGGCTTGATCCATGTCGCCATGCAGTGCGACCACATGGTGTTTTTTGTAGCGCAAAAAGGCACTAAGCTGGTCTGTTTCTA
>JAHRVS010000293.1 GCA_019090565.1 Gammaproteobacteria bacterium | reverse complement strand
CTCTTACCTTAAGCATTTTTAGCACCCTTATCGGGGTGACCGCTGGGGCAATACAAGGCTTTTACGGCGGCAAGGTCGACCTCTATGGGCAACGATTCATGGAGATTTGGAGCGGCTTGCCGGTGCTCTATCTGCTTATTATTCTTGCCAGTTTTGTGGAACCCAACTTCTGGTGGTTACTGGGGATCATGCTGCTTTTTAGCTGGCTCGCGCTGGTAGATGTCGTGCGCGCTGAATTTCTACGCAGCCGTAATCTCGAGTATGTACGAGCTGCCCGAGCGCTTGGCCTGAGCAATGGGCGTATTATGTTCCGCCATATATTACCAAATGCCATGGTGGCTACCATTACTTTCCTCCCCTTTATACTGACAGGCGCTGTCACCACCCTCACCTCCCTCGACTTTCTTGGCTTTGGTCTACCTCCGGGATCTGCCTCCTTGGGCGAACTCGCGTCTCAAGGAAAAACCAATCTTCATGCCCCGTGGCTTGGGGTGACAGCATTTATGGTCATTTCGATTATGCTGGTACTGCTAGTTTTTATTGGTGAGGCCATTCGAGATGCCTTCGACCCACGCAAAATGTAGGACAACAGACTCCCTTCATGCCAAATCCCCAGCACGTTGTATTAGATGTAAAAAACCTTTGCGTAGAGTTCAAAGAAGGCCAACAAACTATTCGTGCTGTACGAGGCATTAGCTACCAGCTTTTTAAGGGAGAAACCTTGGCCCTTGTGGGTGAAAGTGGGTCAGGTAAATCGGTTTCCGCGCTGTCTATTTTGAAGCTCCTGCCTTACCCCAAAGCTCGCCACCCCAATGGCAAAATACTTTATCAAGAACAAGATTTATTGCAGTGCAACGAAAAAGATCTCCGAAAGGTTCGGGGTAATAAAATCAGTGTCATTTTTCAGGAACCAATGAGTTCCCTTAATCCGCTACATACCGTCGAAAGACAAGTTTGTGAGGTGCTTGCCCTGCATTTGGGGTTGCGCAAAGACGCTGCGACACACCGCTGCCTAGAATTACTGGAACGTGTCGGCATCCCGAATGCCCGGCAACGCTTAAAAGCCTACCCTCATGAGCTTTCAGGTGGCCAGCGCCAGCGTGTCATGATCGCTATGGCGCTGGCCAGTGAGCCAGAAATATTAATTGCCGACGAGCCCACCACCGCTCTTGACGTTACCGTTCAACTGCAGGTATTAGAGTTGCTCCACTCCCTGCAAAAACAACTACAACTAAGTATATTATTAATTACCCATGACCTCGGGTTGGTCAAACACTTTTCCCAGCGTGTCGCCGTGATGAAGGACGGTGGAATCGTAGAAACTGGCTCGACGGAACAAGTACTCGCTCAACCACAGCACCCATACACCCGCTCTTTAATTAATGCAAAGCCTCAACCTAGAGAGGGTTCAGCCCCTACCTTTAATGAAGAATTAATTCGTGCCAAAGATATAAGGGTTTGGTTCCCTCTAAAAAAAGGCCTGTTAAATCAAACCTACGATCACATCAAGGCGGTAGATGGCATCAGCTTTACACTGCACAAAGGTCAAACTATCGGCATTGTGGGTGAAAGTGGGTCAGGAAAAACCACCCTCGGCCTGGCGATGGCCAAGTTGCTTTCTTATCAAGGCGAAATGTTCTATCGAAACCAGCAGCTTGATTCACTGAATCAAAAACAGTTTCGACCCTACCGTAAAAAAATCCAGATGGTTTTTCAAGATCCATTTGGCAGCCTCAGTCCTCGTATGTCCATTGCAGAAATTGTCGGTGAGGGGCTGGAAATTCATAGCCCGCTTCAAGGTGAAGAAAAATCAGCTGCCATCAAAGAGGCTCTTTGTAATGTCGGGCTGGATGAAAGCGCTATGAACCGATACCCCCATGAGTTTTCCGGCGGGCAACGTCAACGTATAGCCATTGCCCGCGCCTTAGTACTCAACCCTGAGGTAATCATCTTTGATGAGCCCACCTCAGCGCTTGATCGCTCGGTACAGGTTCAAGTGGTAGAGCTTCTGCAATCATTGCAGGAGACATTCCACATCGCCTATTTGTTTATTTCCCATGATCTTTCTGTCGTCAGAGCGCTCAGCCATGAAATAATTGTGATGAAAGAAGGAAAAGTGCTGGAACAAAATACCACTGAAAAAATATTTGAGTCACCGGAAAGCAGCTACACCCAAGCGCTGATCGATGCAGCATTTGATTGAAAGATCGCTCTTCTGCGCATAAAGGCCTTTCACCTAGCAGGCTGGAGTAGTCGTATAAAGGGCTACTCCACTAGCAAACTTTAAGACGCAATCTTCTGTTTAAAACCGATGCACACCTCCATTGATTTCTTTCTCAAGTTTTGGAGTCAGTGACACATAAGATTTCGCTTTCGGTAACACAACGAAAACAGCATCCTTAGATTTGGATGGGTCATAACCATCCTTTTTTAAATCAACCTTTTTATACTTAAACGAATCAGTGGTATCCAGCTTGGTTTTTATTCGAATAAAAACCGGTACGGCATAAAGCGGTAATTGGCTACACAGAAACTCGTACAAACCATCGTAACTCAACTCTTTGTTCTCTATGGGTGTAATGGTCGCCATGCCCGCCTTGCCATTCGTATTGGGGATTTCTACGCCATAGACCGCGCAGTGGGCAACATCAGGATGATTACTGATAGTTCGCTCGACCTCGGTGGTTGAAACATTTTCACCTTTCCATCGAAAGGTATCCCCCAGTCGATCGACAAACTGATAATGCTTGCAGCCAATATTTTTCAGTAAGTCTCCAGTATTGAACCAAGCATCACCGGGTTTAAACGCATTGCGCAAAATTGCCGACTCGGTTTTATCTTTTTGCGTGTAACCCACAAAGGGGGTGCTTTGCGTGATCTCCCCCAGCAACAAGCCCGGCTCGCCTTTTTCTGCAAGAATAAGGTAACCTTTTGCATCACGAACCAACTCGTCTCTATCTTTATCATATTTAACCAAGGTGGCATTGCCTACACCAACGGTATTATCGAGATTAAACAGGTTCATAAACCCTACATTACCTTCACTGGAACCATATCCTTCAATAATATATTGTACGTTAAAGCGCTCTTTAAACTCCTCCCATAATCCCGGTCGAAATCCATTGCCAAACATTTTTTTCAAAGTATGCTTGCCGTCGGTGGGTTTTGGAGGCTGATTTAACAAGTATCGGCACAGCTCGCCAACGTAGCCAAAAACAGTCGCGCCATACAAGTTAATATCATCCCAAAATTCACTGGCGCTGAACCTGCGCTTTATAACAATGGATGCGCCGGCTGATACGGTGGCTGTCCAGCATGCAAGAAATCCTGTTGCATGAAACAAGGGTAACGGGACATAGTAAATATCCTCTGGCTTAAGCTGCTTAACGATGTCAATCAGATTGAACATCCAGCAAATACGATTGTGGTCAGTAATAG
>JAHRVS010000292.1 GCA_019090565.1 Gammaproteobacteria bacterium | reverse complement strand
GCCTTCTGCTGCACTCTAAAGCAATACGCGATCCATTAGAGGCTCAGGATATAGAAACGGCTAGGCAGAAGGTGGCGCTTATCGTCAGCCGGGATACGGCGGCATTAGATGAGACGGGGGTATCTAAGGCGGCGACGGAATCCGTCCTTGAAAATGGCAGCGATGCTATTTTTGCACCCATATTCTGGTTTTTGGTGGGAGGAATCCCTGGTGTGGTGCTGTATCGTGTGGTGAATACCCTGGATGCAATGTGGGGTTATAAAAACGAACGTTTTTTCCATTTCGGTTGGGCTGCGGCCAAACTGGATGACGTACTAAATTGGGTGCCAGCTCGAATTTGCGCACTAAGTTATGCGTTATGTGGCCAAACGTGGCTCGCATTTAAATGTTGGAGCCAGCAGGCCCAAGCCTGGAAAAGCCCCAATGCAGGGCCGGTAATGGCCAGTGGCGCGGGCGCGCTAAATGTAGTGCTTGGCGGCGTGGCCCATTATCAGGGTGATAGCGAAGTACGGCCACCTTTAGGGTGTGGCGCAGCCCCGACGGCGCTCATTATTAAAAAAGCGGAAGCACTCCTGAATCGTAGTTTATTGTTGTGGGTTTTGGTCATTATTACCGGAGCGATTTATCTACAATGAACGATTCTCCAGTTCCAATTCATGGCGGAAATATCGGCCAAGCTAGCGCTGAGTTCGGTATTGCGCCCGATCAATGGTTAGACCTTTCTACGGGTATTAATGCACGGCCATACCCATTTTCCCCTGTTCACCCTCATGCATTTCAGCGGCTTCCAAATATAGATCCCGCACTTGTTCAGGCCGCAAAAACCTACTACCAGGCCGAGAATATTTTGCCCGTTGCAGGCAGTCAGAGCGTAATTCAACTGTTGCCAGAAATTCTCCCTCCTGGAAATTTATGGGTGCCGCGACTGGGGTATCAGGAATATGCTTATCAGTGGAGGAAAAAGGGCCGGTCAACCCATGTTTATTCCTCCCTGAGTGAGCGGGAAAGTATCAGTGACATAGACCAAGCCCTGGAGCAGGGCTTGGTTGATCACCTCCTGCTAATCAACCCGAATAACCCGACAGGTGTCCAAATACCCTCGGGTACAATTTTAAAATGGGCGAAGCAGCTGCACCGCACTGATGGCATTGTAGTGATTGACGAGGCATTCATGGATGCTCGGCCTGAAAACAGTGTTTTTCTGTGTGAGGGAGGTGTGCCGGATAACGTGATTGTGCTGCGCTCATTTGGAAAGTTTTTTGGCTTGGCGGGCGTTCGGATTGGCTTTGTGAGTGCTTCATCGTCTTTTTCTAGCGCGATAAGCTCGATGGTAGGGCCGTGGTCTGTGAATGGTGTGGCTCAGCATATTGCAATAGAAGCGCTGTTAAATACGAGCTGGCAGCAGGAGGCCAGAGCGTTAATTGTATCGGATAACAATCATACCTACGGCCTTGTTCAGCCATTGCTGGTGCTGCATCATGGCGAGCTTCTGACAAAACAGGGGCTTTTTAGCAGTTGGATACTAGGCATCGACCAAGGTCGCCAGCTCTATCGTTGTTTTGCCAAAGAGGGTGTGCTGATACGCTTGATACCCTACGACAAAGGCCGCTGCTTAATCCGCATTGGGAACATCTCTCAGCAAACCGATGTATTACCATCGATTTTGTGTGAGCATATCGCTTCATTTGCATAAGCATGTTTAGGACTCCTCTAAAAACGCACTTTTTACGCGATAGCTGCGTCACCGTTTATGGTTCCTGCATAACCGCACATCGGGCACATAAGCTCCGTACTCACATCTACACGTATGCCCTTTAGTTTCGCCTGTTACGCCCATTGAAATGGCGTTGAACGGTGATTATTCTCGAGTTTCTCTTGAAATCGTTGGTTTTCGCCCCCACCTGATATTTTGCGAAAGTCAAATAACATCAAATGACAGTTTGCTTTACCCAATACCAACGTCCCCTAGGACTCAGCCCCAACTAAGAGAAATGAAATATGACAGCCGTCTCCGAAAAAGAAACCTTAGGATTTCAAACTGAAGTTAAGCAGCTTCTACATCTTGTTATCCATTCTTTATACAGCAATAAGGAAATTTTCCTGCGAGAGCTTATTTCAAACTCCTCCGATGCAATTGACAAGTTGAAGTTTGAAGCCCTCCACAACGAATCTCTAATGGAAAATGATAGCGAACCTGAAATTCTAATTGAATTTGATAAGGAAGCTAATACCGTTACTATTTCAGATAATGGTATTGGTATGTCTCGTGAAGAAGCCGTTAATAACCTTGGCACCATCGCAAAATCGGGAACAGGCGAATTCCTTAAAAACCTAAGCGGTGACGAAAAGAAAGACAGTAACCTGATAGGCCAGTTTGGCATGGGTTTTTATTCAGCATTCATTGTGGCTGATCGCGTAGAGGTGCTAACGCGTCGAGCTGGTTTACCCATTGATCAAGGCGCGCACTGGGAATCAGATGCAGGTGGTGAATTTTCTGTTGAAACCATAACCAAAGAAAAGTGCGGTACGTCGATTATCATGCACCTCAAGCCAGGCGAAGAAGAGTATGCTGATGGCTGGAGGCTTCGCAATGTTATTCAAAAATATTCAGACCATATCAGTGTCCCCATTGTTATGGAAAAAGAAGTAACGCCAGTAGAAGGTGAAGAGACGCCTCCAGAGCCAGAGAATGAAGTTGTTAACAAAGCGACAGCACTTTGGACTCGCTCTCGTAGCGAGGTTGAAGACGAAGAGTACAAAGAATTCTACAAGCACGTTTCTCATGACTTTGAAGAGCCCTTAAGCTGGAGCCACAATCGCGTAGAAGGAAAACTGGAATACACCAGTTTGTTGTTTTTACCAAAGCGGGCGCCATTTGATTTATACCATCGAGAGGGCGCAAGGGGCCTTAAGCTTTACGTGCAGCGCGTATTCATTATGGATGAAGCAGAGAATTTCTTGCCGCTTTATCTGCGTTTTGTAAAAGGTATCGTCGATTCCAACGATCTATCGCTTAATGTTTCCAGAGAAATATTGCAAAATGATAAAGCGGTTGAATCAATGAGAAGTGCCTTGACCAAGCGGATTCTTGATATGCTTGATAAAATGGCCAAGAATGAGAAGGAAGTTTACGAGGAATTCTGGGCGCAATTTGGCCAAGTAATTAAAGAGGGCCTTGGTGAAGATTTTAATAACAAAGAAAAAGT
>JAHRVS010000291.1 GCA_019090565.1 Gammaproteobacteria bacterium | reverse complement strand
TGCTGCAAAAACCACAAGCCCGATTAGAATCCCCCCAATCAAGACCTTTTTCATATTTTTATACTCCATTCATTGGATCGTTAATTTATAGCTATTAGCTAGCAAGAGATGCTGGACTTTTTAATACAAAGACCGTTTATTACGCACAAGCCAAAATAAATATCGAGCAAACGATTCCGCATACAATTGAAACAAGCCAAGCACCACGTTTAAGCGCCTGCGTTATACACAGCGGAACACCGGTTACCACTCCATCAAAAACAGCTAGATAGCCTAGCAGTCGGGCATTATAACCAGCGTTTTCAAAGAATCACAGGCTAATAAATAAGATAAATATCCTTATAACCTTTATAGAATGCGCGAAAGAGTGAGCTTGCGACATTCTTGTAAGTATTAATGTCAAGAATATACAGATGCACCCCGACAGCGAGCCTCCAGTATTTTAAAGTGGGCAGTTACACAGCTTGTTTTACACCCACCCTCGTAACTCAGCACTAACTAGGTTTTCGCATAGTCACAAACTCTTCAGCAGCGGTAGGGTGAATGCCGATAGTGCTGTCGAAAATAGACTTGGTAGCACCAGCTTTAATAGCAACTGCCATTCCTTGTACGATTTCACCTGCATCGTCCCCCACCATATGCAGCCCTAATACTTTGTCCGTATCTCTGTCTACCACCATTTTCATAAACGTCTTCTCGTGGCCTCCAGATAGACTGTGCTTCATTGGAGAAAAACGAGACCGGTATACATCGACATTCTTAAACTGGGCCTTCGACTCTTCCTCAGACAAACCAACCGTCCCAATATTGGGGTTGCTAAATACCGCTGTAGGTATTACGTCGTAATCCATCAACTTGCTGCCATCTCCAAATAGATGGTTAATCAAAACATCTGCCTCACAAAGCGCTACAGGTGTTAGCTGAATTCGATCAATCACATCACCGATTGCGTAAATGGATGGCACGTTCGTCTGAAAGCAATCAGAAACCGTAATGGCGCCATTCTCAGCAAGCTTTACAGCGGTGTTTTCCAGACATAGGTGATCGGTATACGGCCTACGCCCCGTTGCATAAAGAACCTCCCTAACCACTCGCTCACTACCATCACTCTCAGTCACCTTTTTATGCATGCCATCGAGTGGCTCTATTCGATTAATAGTGGTGTTGAAACGAATGGACACACCTTTTTTGACCATTTCTTCTGCGACGACTTCTCTTACCTCGTTATCAAAGCCCCTGAGAAACAAATCACCCCGATAAACAAGCTCAGTTTCCACACCTAAACCGTTAAAAATACCTGCAAATTCCACTGCAATATAGCCGCCTCCTACAACAGTAATTTTATCTGGTAAGCTCTCAAGGTAAAATACGTCTCTAGACGTGATAACGTGTTCACAGCCTGGGAAATCAGGTACGTATGGGCTGCTGCCCGAAGCAATCAGAATGTTCTTGGCCCGATAGGACGTGCCATTTACTGTCACCGTTTGGTTATCAATAAAGGTGGCACCTCCTTCCAGCAGCACAACACCTGAGTTTTCCAGTAGGTCTTTGTAAATCTGATTGAGGCGCTCGATCTCTCGATCTTTATTATCACGAAGCCTCTGCCAGGAAAAACCTTCCGCTTTAAGGTCCCAACCGAACCCATCAGCAAGAGCAATGTCATCACGAAGGTGCGAGCCATAGTAAAATAGTTTTTTAGGCACACAGCCCACGTTGACACAGGTGCCGCCCAGGTATTCTTGCTCAGCCACTGCAACTGTTTTCCCTAGTGCTGCGGCGAGCCGGCTAGCTCTGACCCCACCGGAACCGGCACCAATCACAAATAGATCAAATTCTTTCACAGCATTTTCCTTCTGATTAAAATAGCGGGGTACCAAGGCTTAGTTTTATATTCCAGCAGCCTAAAGCATAACGATAACCGCTCACAAAGAGCGTCAATCGCTCCGACGGGGGTAAGAGTTTAATAGCTAACATGCCCCGAAAAAAGGTGTTGGGGATTTTATAAATGATCTCACGGAATGCAATTCTAAATATCTCTCATTAAGAAACCTAAATGTAGGCCTATTTTAATGCGAGACCAGAATGTATTCTAAACCTGAGAGTAGAGCCAGAAAAGGCACGAACATCAAGAGTCCGAGAAAATAATTCGTCCATACTCCTGAGAAAGCTTTTTAGCAAAAAGTTTGTTAACACTGGAGCAAAAGCCAATAAATTGATCAACCCCGCTGGGAACAATAAAGTCGGCGGCGATACTCACCGTTAACCAACCACTAGGGCCTGCAAACTGGTGTTTGATTTTAAGTTCAGCCACTGCTGCCATTAACTCTTCGGCAATGAGAAGTAATCCAGGGTGGTCGGTATCAGGCAGCACACAGGCAAAACTCTTTACCTTAAACCTCGAAACCATATCGGCTGGGCGACACAATCGCTTGCTTATCACAGTCGAGAGGCTCTTCAGTATCGCTTCCAGCTCTGAATGACCATAGTGCTGATTGTATTCTTCAAATCCATCAATTTGTATCAACATCAAACCAAGCGGCTGTTCGGATCTCCTTGCCCTTAACCACTCTTGCTTGAGGTATTCATCAAAGTAAGTACGATTAAACAGCCCTGTTAAGCCATCATGCACTTCAAGTCGCTCAACCTTCTTTTCAAGGTCAACGAGTTTGAGATGGGCTTCCATTCGGGCAAATAATACTGCCTGAACAAGGGGGAATGAAATATAGTCAGCCACCCCCACATCAAAGCCTCGGTAATTAGATTTCCCACTGGTTTCATCATGCATCAAAAGGATTGGGATTGAGAACGTATTCATATCATTTTTTAACAACCGACACAGCTCAAAACTATCGACAACATCGCCCATTTCAGAAATCAAAATAAGACCTGGTTTGTCAGCAGATTTAGCTTCTTCAAATCCTTGAGCATTGTTAAATGCAATTGCGATTCGATACCTCTCCGAGAATAATTGCTCAAATTGGCCAATGCAGCTCTCGACACTTTCAATGACAAGAATTTTTTTCTTTGAATCCACCAGGTTCCTCCTCATTATCAACACCCAATCCCTATAATAAGTGTAGTAGATACATGATATTAAAACTCAAACTGAACTAATGCTCCTCATTTTAGGCATTCTGACTTGCAAGATAAAACCAAGTTTCCATGACTCAATCAGGGGTAAGAAAAATACTACCAACCGCCATATCAATCAGCCACTTAGTAAAGCTAGGATAATCTGATGCCCCTTACCCACATACTCCGATAGGTGAGTCGCCAAAGCTTAGGCAGCCGAGAAATGGCCAACAAGTTACGTTCAGAGGCTTTGAAGTGAGCCGTTACAAAGCTATGGAAATCATGGCAAGACTAAAAAACCTACAGGCCGGGCAGCGTGTGACTTACAAGGTGACAACAAAACGCAAGCACAGCGACGCAGTAGCGGCTAATTTATTGAACCAAAACTTTAACCCTATGGAGCAAGATCAAATTTGGGTAGGTGATGCCACCTACTTAAAAACCGCGGAAGGCTGAGTCTACCTAGCTATTACAGTGGACCTTTACTCGCGCCGCACCATCGACTGGGCGACGGATAAACACATGTCGACTGAAGAGATATCGACATGTATCCTCGCTATTTCAGACATTGAAAGGCGACTACAAAAATAGCACAGCCCCCCCTTAAGGTGAATAAAACCTCTACGCTACCTCGGCGGCTCCAAGCCCCAATAGCAAAGCCCTATTTAGAGAATCTATATCGCCAATGTCATGGTTCCAAATGCTTTTAAGTCTTTTGTGGTCGCCCCAAAAATGGACAGCTGATGGTGTACAAGACCATCATTAAGGATCAGGCTCTCCCCTAATACACTCAAGCCTTCTCCACGCACAGGCGCGCAAAAGGTCATCTTTAAATCAACAGTCGCCGCCCGCGTCATTGTCTGACCTGAGCCAAAGCAACTAAAAACTCCTGCGCTATCGGCTGCAAATATCTGCGCACCATTGGAAATTTCACCTTTATAATTATGATTCACCGGCAAATCTTCGACTAATACACGACATAGCCCCCCTTCAGACCCATTTACGGAAAAACCAGGACGACGCTCCACCATATTGGCATTCATCATATCCACCATAGGGTGACTAGCCAGTGCGACATCTATTTTCTCGTTCGTCAGATAAGGCTGAACAGCCTTGGCTTGAGTTTCACCACTAGTAATTGAGAAAAGCATACGAGACGTTGCGACAATGTGGCTTTGCGGATCAAGCACCTCAGCCTGTATGAACAAAAATTTTCGACTTTGACGAATGATTTGCGCGTTCGCTGTCAAATCACAGTCTTTTGCCGCCTTAAGATAATTCGCCTGAAAGTCAAGACAACGCAGATAACCATGCTGAGCTTCGCCAACGGCCTCTGCTGCCAATGAAAGGCCGCAGTCATGTAAAAGTGAACCAATGATGCCACCATGCAGCACACCCCCATCAGCCTGCAAATTTCGCGATATAAAAGGCAAAGAAAGTTTGTTGTTTTCAGGGCTTGCATGAGAGATTTCTATACCCAGTTCTTTTGCCCACTGATCGTCTTTGTACCGCTTATTCCACGTCATTTGCCATTACCTTTAGATGATTTTTACGCAGACTTTAGCAGCTAAATACCAAACGAAACAAGCAACCGAAAGGATTGCCTACTGAGGATAGAGAACATGCTCGATTTGCATACAGCCTGGGCCTAGCTGCTCACCACCAAGCTGAACAAGCTGCGCAGGCACTAGGCCTCCGAAAGAACTATAATCGCCCTCCGTCAGGTAGCTAATCAATCCGCCCACCAAAGGCATGTGACTGACCACCAGAATATTCTCAATACTTAGCTGGTCAAGGCATTGCACGACTTCCTGAACGTCACCCTCTGGAGTAATACGGGGTTCAGTATGAAGCGCTTCGGAAAAACCGAGCGCATTTTTAACAATGACTGCAGTTTGCTGGGCTCTTTTATAGGGGCTAACGATGATGGCACCCACGGCTGGCGCGCCTGTTTGCCAACGCTGAGCTACAGACTGAACCTGATTTTGACCTTCAACAACCAGGGTTCGCTCCTCATCGGGCCGAACGTGATAAGGCTCGGCCATTCCGTGGCGCATTATATAGAGATTCATTCAAAGACCTCTTTGACTAGCGATTAATCGCGGCTACCGGGGTTCACTTTACGACGCCGCTATAAATAGTGATTTTCATGTAAGAGCAAGAAAACCCCGAACGGACGACTGCATGGATGCCGAAGGCAGAGCAATGCAGGACGCAATTGCCAAGAACCATGGTGCATAAGGCAGCCATAAGGATTCGAGTACGGAGTGGACGCAGCTATCGCGTGAAAATCGCATTTTTAGAGGTATCCTATAAATCAGCGGGGGAAACCACTACTGCGACACAAACTCTACATCGTCTGCATGCTCACCCAGCATTAAACCGTCGACAATGGATTTCAAGTCGGCCCCCTCATAAAGGATGGCATACATAGCGGACACGATCGGCATATAGAGGGCCATTTCCAAGGCCTTATTTCTAATCAGACGAACAGTGTTCACTCCTTCAGTAGTTTGGTTCAACTTGGTATTTGCTTGCTCCAAAGATAAGCCTTCGCCAAGCAGGTGCCCGAGCTGATAGTTTCGACTCAGCGCTGACGAACACGTCACGATCAAATCGCCTACACCAGCTAGCCCCAAAAATGTCGCTGGGTTGCCGCCAAGTTTTTCTGCCATACGGCTCATTTCTGCGAGACTGCGGGTAATCAGCATACCTTTGGTATTTTCTCCCATCCCTAAAGCATCAGCCATGCCGGCAGCAATAGCATAAATATTTTTAAGGGCACCGCCCAACTCAACGCCAAACACATCGGCATTACCGTAAACACGAAAATAGGGTTGAGAAAGAAGTGTTTGAATCGTTTTAACAAGGGCTTTGTCTTTGCTGGCAATAACTGTTGCCGTCAGTTTACGTTGGGCAATTTCAATGGCTAAATTCGGCCCACTCAACACGCCAATGCGCCCCATACCAAGCTCGTCTTCAATAACCTGGCTCATGAGCATAAAGCTATGCCCCTCTATCCCCTTTGCGGTACTGACCAGTATATGACGGGAGGACACATAGGGTTTTATTTGCTGAAGAACAGGACGAAAGGACTTACTAGGGATCGCTAGAAAAATAATTTCAGCGCGCGTACAAAGCCCTGCAAGATCATTGGTGAACTGAATATTTGGGTTTAATGGGTAACCAGGAAGGTACTTGAGGTTCTCTCCACTGGTCTGGAATTGCTCAACCAGCACTTTATCTCTTAGCCAGACACCGACCTCGTGGCCATTATCAGCAACAATATTTGCAATTGCGGTACCGAAGCTTCCGCCGCCAATGACGGCAACTGAGCGCAGATCTCCGTTGTAAGTCACTGTGTAACCTTAATTTAATTAAAATATAGAAGGGGAGGTAGATGTCACCTGGTTGCTTTTAGGAAAAGCGTAGGTAAAAAAATGAAATGCCATCCCTGTATAAATCAGCCTTTGAATACTAAGAGGCCTTCACAGCGCAGAGACTAGTGTATAACCCGTGCGCGGTTGCCGAAGTCATCCTCTAACTCGGTTACTTTACTCGCAGAATCAACACCTGCACCAATCATTGCGCGCCCAACCTCATCCAAGCTATTTCCTAAATACGCTTTCACATCCTCAGAAAAATGAATGGTAACCATTGGCTCACTAGACTCGCCGGTGCGCTTCAAAGCAATATCACCGTTCGCTAGCTGCACAACTTCAAAAAAAGAATCTGACATAGCACCTACCTACACATAATGTCGCTCGTAACACCACACATAGATTTACTATTGCGGCCTCGATTGGCGTCACCTTACCATGATCCCCTATAGAAATGTAATGCTCTTCTTAAAATTAGAGATTACGATGCTTTTAGCATCCTGGCTTTGGCCACAAAGCAACAAAACAACACTATGAAATCATTAAGATAGGGCTGGGCATCACGGACAAACTGTCTTGCTTTGCATCGTTAAGTAACGCCACAACCCTTAACAGGCTGATGAACAAAACCGAACGTAATCACTCCGGTCACATTATTTACCGCCAACAACCTCAATACTCTTGCATACTTTGTCTGCAATGCTGAACCAGAGCTTTCACATCCTCAACAATAACCTCTAACCGCTGGCACTGCATAGTGAGAGGGTCTGTGGCGTGAACTTGCCGAAGGGCAATCTGCCCTCTGCTGTTCGACTGAGTATCGTCCGGTACGGAGAAACCTCCAATAGCCTGGTCAAATAAGCTATGCAGCTGACTAATGCAGGTCCGGGTTTTTTTTGAAAGTTCATTGATATAATTGAGCTCAGGGATAACAATGCCTTCCTGCTCACAGCCTTTTAATAAGCCCCCAATCATTTCTCCTCCCAAGGTATGCATAGGAGAAACACCCATCACCTTATAGTTTGAAAGAATTTCTTGCAGCAAGGCTCTCAACGCACTCATCAAATGGTAGACGCAGGCATCAGCAAACCCTCTTGCCACCAACCGCTCTCTGGGGGTCTCTGCTTGCTCCAGCGCACAGACAAGGGACTCAAGCTGCGACTGTGCAAATAGTATTTTTTGATTGGTTATTGATTGCAACACTCACCCCCTTTTAATTGGCAATGCATTTGATCAAGCGCTATCCGCCTTTTTAGTACTCGCTTTTTTCTTGGCAGCTTTCTTTTTTCCTTTGGGTTTTGCCTCTTCAATCACCCACTTTTCCGCCTGAAACATTGCTTTCCATCCGGTGGCCTTTTTCTCAATCTCGGTCATGACATACTGCTCTTTTGTCTTTCGACTATATCGAACAACAGCCTTATTACCATCGGAATCTTTTACGGGGGCATCTGCCAAAAAGCGGTATTTAGGGTCTAGCTTGTCTTTCACAAAAACCAGCTCCTCTACGAGAGGGGCGCGGGTCTCACGAAACTTGGGGAACTGACTAGCCGCCAAAAAGATACCCGCAGCGCCATCACGCAACACAAAGTGGTCGGGGTTCTTTTCACACTCCAAGTGCGGCATATCGATGGGATCAACCTTAGGGGGTGCGGCTTCTCCACTACGTAGTAACTTACGTGTGTTCTTACATTCCTCATTTGTACAACCAAAGTACTTGCCAAAACGCCCGCTTTTCAACTGCATGTCAGCACTACAGCGGTCACACTCAATCAGCGGGCCATCATAGCCTTTTATTTTGAATTTACCGGTTTCTATTTCGTAGTCTGTGCAATCAGGATTATTACCGCATACATGAAGTTTTCTCTCTTCATCAACCAAGTAACTATCCATGGCCGTATCACAGGTAGCACACCGCCGTTTAGCAAGTAATTGACGCGCTTCGATTTCTTCTTCGTCTACGTCTGCCTCAACAGCCTCCTCCCCTGAAACCAAATTAATGGTGGACTTACACCGCTCTTTAGGCGGCAGCGCATAACCTGAGCAACCAAGAAACACGCCCGTACTGGCGGTTCGAATTTGCATCGGCCGCCCGCACTTAGGGCAACAAATATCTGTATCGGTGGCCTGATTTTCACGCATGCCACCTTCTTTACGAGAAGCTTTTTCCAGCTTTTCGGAAAACTCTCTGTAAAAATCGTCCAGCACTGCCTTCCAGTCAAGCTCCGCATCGCCGACTTTATCAAGAGTCTGCTCCATCTTGGCGGTGAAACTGTAGTCCAAAAGGTTGTCAAAATTCTCGCAAAGGCGCTCGGTAACCACATCGCCCATCTTTTCCGCATAAAAACGCTTACTATCCAGCCTGACGTAACCTCTATCCTGAATAGTGGAAATAATCGCTGCATACGTGGATGGTCGGCCAATACCTCTCTTCTCCATCTCTTTGACCAAGCTCGCCTCCGTATAGCGTGGCGCAGGCTTGGTGAAGTGCTGACTCGGTTTCAGTGCATTGAGCTTAAGCGTCTCACCCTCTTTAACATCAGGCAGAACCGCATCTTCTTTGCCTTTTTTCTGAATTTGAGTTTGCACGCGAGTATAGCCATCAAATTGCAGTACACGCCCCCTGGCCTTTAGCTCAACGTTTGACGCGGTAACGGTAATACTTGTGCTTAAATATTTCGCTGGCATCATTTGGCAGGCTACAAATTGCCGCCAAATTAACTCGTAGAGACGCTCCGCATCTCGCTCCATCTTCTTCAGTTGGGCCGCCGAAACTTTGACATCAGAAGGACGAATCGCTTCGTGCGCTTCTTGCGCGCCAGCTTTACTCCCGTACAAATTTGGGTCTTTAGGTAGGTACTTATTGCCGAATTCCTCTGCAACGTAATCGCGGCAAGACTGCACTGCATCCGCACTCAAGTTCGTAGAGTCTGTACGCATGTAGGTAATGTAACCCGCTTCGTACAATCGCTGGGCCATCATCATCGTTTTCTTAACACCAAACCCTAAGCGCGTACTGGCAGCTTGCTGCAGTGTAGATGTAATGTACGGGGCGGATGGCTTACTCTGGGTTGGCTTATCTTCCCGCTTTGAAATTTTAAACTCTGCAGCTTCTAAGCGTTTTAACGTTTCATCGGTTTCAGCCTTGTTATCAGGTCGAAAGTTTTCACCCCCTTCTTTAACCGCTTTAAACGCAACATCTTCACCCTTTGATGTGGTGGTATCTGCATACACTTCCCAGTACTCGTCAGGAATAAATGCCCGTATTTCTTTTTCACGGTCCACCACCAGACGAGTAGCTACCGACTGCACTCTTCCTGCAGACAAACCCCGAGCCACCTTTTCCCACAGCAACGGCGACAGCATATAGCCCACAACACGGTCCATAAATCGTCGTGCCTGCTGTGCATTAACTCTATCTTGATCCAAAGTTACAGGTTCGGTAAACGCTTCATTAATTGCTTTTTCTGTAATCTCATTAAAAACGACACGCCGGTAACGAGATTCGTCTCCGCCTATCACCTCACGCAAGTGCCATGCTATAGCTTCCCCCTCTCTATCCAAATCCGTTGCGAGGTAGATCGTATCGGCATCTTTCGCGAGGCGCTTCAATTCATTTACGACTTTCTCTTTGCCGGGAAGGATCTGATAATTGGCCTCCCAGTTATTCTCTGGGTCGATCCCCATACGACCGATCAATGCCACTCTAGATTTACGGCGCTTATGGGCCTCCCTTTCTTCAGGAGGTAGCTTTCGAGTAATGGCCGCCTGCCGAGCACGCTCTTTCGGGTCAACTCCTTTCCCCCCGCTCCCGCTTACTGGTAAATCCCGAACATGCCCGACACTCGATTTAACGATGTAATCGTTACCCAAGTATTTATTAATGGTTTTCGCCTTAGCGG
>JAHRVS010000290.1 GCA_019090565.1 Gammaproteobacteria bacterium | reverse complement strand
TAATTGCATCGACAACTTTAACTGTTTCGACGCCCTGTTCTGCGGCCGCGCTGACAGTGTTTGAATCAGGCATAATATCCTCCTAGTGAGTATTGGTTTAAAGCTATTATATTCTATATAAAACTTCTAGGGCGTGTCGAAAAGCAGGTAAAAAATTTGTTACATATTGGACATTACTTAGATAGAGTTTTGTCGAAAGCCTAGATCAAGGATGACAGGTGAGAAAGCAGCGCCTTAATTTGGCCGAAAATAATGAAGAAAAGCAAACGGACGCCCATAGAAGCACCCATATAAAACAGGCTGCTAACCCACCTGCCACCGTGCCGCCACGACCGATATTTTGAATTTTTTCACTTAATGTATGAGATAACAGCTTACCCCCGATACCTCTATACTAAACTGAAGCATCATTTGGCGAACATCTCACCCAATCCTAATAAACCACAGACCAATAAGGTTCGCCTAGGCTCCCTATGACAACACCCACAAGCACCAGCTCTCGCATACTTCCACTACAGGCTTTGCATCCTGGCAATTTTGCCTTGGTGATGGCCAGTGGAATACTTTCTACCGGTCTGCGTATTCAGCAGCAAGAATGGCTATCCGATGCTTTGTGCGTTTTCGCCATCACAGCATGGTTATGTTTATTGGCGCTAAGCTTGGTACGCCTGCTTCATTTTACTAGCGCAGTGCGCATTGATTTACTCAACCCTCGCATGGTCTTTTCATTTTTCACATTAGTCGCTGCCACAGATATTGTCGGGCTACTTCTGCAAGATCGAGGCTATGCCACACTGGCAATTATTTGCTGGTTCATGGCATTCACAGCTTGGTGCTTGTTGCTTTACTTGGCATTCAGCGTACTGACATTTTTAACCCACGAAAACAATGTCAACATCGTACATGGCGGCTGGTTGATTTCAATTGTTGGTACCCAGTCATTGGTCTTGCTCGGCGTCAAAATCGCACCCAGTCTTGGTGACTACTCTGTTTACATGATGGTCGAAGTACACATGCTCTGGGGCTTAGGCCTGATGTTCTACGGTATCTTTATCACCCTGTTCTGCTACCGTATTTTTTTCCTCAAACTTCGTCCAAACGATATATCACCGTTACTATGGGTAACCATGGGGGCGGCCGCCATCAGCGCGAACGCTGGCACCGCTTTACTAACAGAAGAAACACACCTCTCATTCCTAGAAATGCAGCGCCCCTTCATTGTTGGCATCACCATGATGATTTGGGGATGGGGAACGTGGTGGATACCAATGTTAGTCTTGTTTAGTTTCTGGAAACACGTCGTGAATCGTTTGCCACTAAGCTACGAACCAATCTGGTGGAGTTTGGTCTTTCCCTTGGGAATGTATTCCGTCGCCAGTGCCCGTCTTGGATTGGCAGCAGAGTTTCCTCCTTTGCAATGGATCTCAGAATTGATGATTTGGATCGCGCTTGGCGCATGGTTTATTGTACTTTTTGGGTTAATCAAAAAGCTAGGGCGCCTGTTTACGAATACCCCTAATGCCACCGTTAATAAAACACCCTAGTCGTTCGTGCGGCGGTGAATATTTTTAGCTGATTTACAGGCACCCCAAAAAAAATATCGTCCATGAGTGACTGCGTTTTATCGGGTGTCCTTATCTTGCTATTTTTTCTTTTCTTACACGGTAATAGGCATCCAGGTTTTATTCACAGTGACCTGGGTATTTTAATTTATTAAATCAATGCTTGCCCCCTACTTTCCTTACCTAAAAAAAATCAGGAATGGGGGGAATTGTTTTTGAATGAATTCCAACCTCTGCCGAAGGCAAGGTGATCGCCAGGCAAAGGACAAGATAGCCCAGTACGGTTGATTGAGATATACTACGTATTGCTCCGAGACTAGTGTTTCTTTTAAAAAGCTACTACTAATTCGCAAACGTAGTCCGCATGATTTAATTCCCCTCTGCAGTTTGCCTAACTTTATCTTTTCACTTACTTATACCAAATTTGACAGGAATATCGTGAAGCTAATTATTCATAGTGCTTTGATTCTAATTTTATTTTTTTCAACGGGGTGCAACAACCGTCTTATTGACGATGTGTATCGACACACACTAAAGGGGAGCGATGAATATGCCGCCACTGCATTTATCGCTTTATCGAACCTAGCTTTAACCCAGGATGACATTAAGAAACTAGAGCATGATTATCTCAACGAAGATAATTTGACGCGAAAATATTTATACGAATACCTTCTCTCAAAAAGAACCCAAGAAGAAAAGTATACGTTGGCTTTTATAAAAAACTCAAGAATGAATACACCCTTGCTGATAAAAAATCACTCGCAATGGATTTCGATTGCTAGTCCTTTTTATAAACATCTTTCATATTACAGCAAAACAAATGATGAGGCTCTTGAGATAATTTTTTCTCTAATTGAAGACAGTGATGGTGCAAACCTGGCCATTATTTCACTGAATCTAAATGAAATTCGAAAAATGGACAACGCTAGGTTTGTAAGGATCGCAAAAAACTCAGGAGTTCCGACGTCCGAAATATTGATGTTATTAGAGAATGAATAGATGTCTTTAAAAATTTTATTCGTGAAAACAAAAAAAGGCGCTGGAACGCGGATAACAGGGAAGCTAAGGTGGAATTCGAATGAGTTCGAGGTAGTTACTGGTGGCTACGGTAAAGGCCCAATTCCTGATGGCCTTTATGACATAGAGGTTTTCAGGGCTGTTGAGGGTGACATATCGAATTTAAAATCTGGGTTTGTAAATCCTATTACGGGTCGAGGCTGGTTTCTTCCCCTTACTCCTAAATTC
>JAHRVS010000289.1 GCA_019090565.1 Gammaproteobacteria bacterium | reverse complement strand
CTTCCGGCATGATGGCACGATCGCGTCGAAAAATGGCGGCAACACGGGTGTCGATGGAGGGCATGTGTTGGCGTAAGTAGCGGATTTCTTGCCCCACAAGTGGCCCACCATGAAAGGCGCGAACAGCGACGAGCTGCGCTTTACCATTTGCAAAATCAAGTACTTGCAAAGCACCCGGGTGTTCAATAAGGCGTTTTATATGGTTGGTGACCACCTGCTCTGGTGAGATAATGACATCTATGGGCAAGGCTTCGTTGTTAAATAAATTAGTGCGAGTGATGTAAGAGGTTGCACGAATACGGGCGATTTTGGTGGGGGTGTGAAACAGCGTATAAGCAATTTGGCAAGCGACCATATTTACTTCGTCACTGTTGGTGACAGCTATGAGCATATCGGCATCTTCGGCACCCGCCTGGCGGAGAATGTTCGGGTAGGAGGCTTTGCCGATCACCGTACGAACATCCATGCGGTCTTGCAGGTTGCGCAGGAGCTCGCTGTTGGTATCAACGATGGTGATATCGTTTTCTTCATTGGCGAGATTTTGTGCAAGGGTGCCGCCGACTTGCCCCGCGCCCAGAATGATTATTTTCATAAAATTATAGAAGTGATAGTGGTAAATTATTCAGGTATGCATTTTCTCAGGCGCGCATAATAAAAGCCATCCTGCCCACCGGTTTTTGGGAATATTTGCCTACCTATTGTGGTGGAAATGCCCCAGTCGGCGGTAATTTTTATTTCTTGCGCATCGTTTGTCTGAGATAGGAATTGACCCACCAAGTTTTCATTTTCTTGTTTCAGTACCGAACAGGTTGCGTAGAGCAGAATCCCTCCCGGAGCGAGGGTTTGCCATAATATTTTCAATAACTGTAGCTGTTGTTGGGCCAGTGTGGAAATATCTCTTTCTTTTCGTAACCACTTTATGTCTGGGTGACGACGGATAATACCGGTGGCCGAGCAGGGCGCATCGAGTAGGATTCGTTGAAAAAGCTGGTTGTCCCACCAACTGGATAGGTCTGCGGCATCAGCGGCTTTAAGCTCTGCATGTAAATTGAGCCGGGACAAATTTGAGCGGACTTTATCAAGGCGAGGCGCGACTTTATCTAAGGCGATAAGTTGATCGATATCAGCTTGATTCTCCAGAATATGGCACGTTTTCCCTCCGGGCGCGGCGCATGCGTCGAGGACGCGCTGCCCAGGTTCTAGCTTAAGCAGCTCGGCCGCAAGTTGTGCAGATTCATCCTGGATAGAACACAGGCCAGCGTTAAACCCAGGAAGGTTTTCAACGCTGACGGCATTTTCTAGGGTAATACCACTTTTAGAAAAAGCACAGGCTTTGGCGCTTATATTTGCCGCAGATAAGCTTGCTAGTGTATCGCTCAGGTTTTGCTGTTGCAGGTTTACGCGAATGCTTAAAGGTGCGGGTTGGTTGTTCGCTTCGAGAATATCTCTGTAATGTGTGGGCCAGTCTGCTTTTAGCGCATCCACCAACCAACTCGGGTGGCTGGTTTGCACACTGTAATCTTGAGAGATGCCGGCGGTTATTTTGTCCTGCTCTCGAAGGTAGTTCCTCAGTACACCGTTAATCAGGCCCTTTGCCCAAGGTTTTTTAAGTGGTGCGCAGGCGGCAACGGTTTCGTTTATCGATGCATGATCGGGGGTGCGTAAAAATTTGAGTTGATAAATCCCAATAAGGATCAGCAGCTCGATGTCTTTGTCTTTCTTTTTTAAGGGCTTTGATAGCAATGCCAAAGCGATATTGTGTAGATAGAGGTAGTGCCGGCAGACCCCAAAGCACAGCTCTTTGACCAAGCCTTGGCTTTTTTCGTCGGCTTTGTGGAGCTGAGCGTCGAACTGTTCGGTGAGATTCCCCGAAGGGGCATCGGCAAACAGGGGCGTTAAAATACGAACAGCCAGTGCGCGGGATGATTTCAATTCAGGCTTCCTAAATCAGGCCAAATAAATAAGGCGTTTATCAATGCAAGGCGCTCCTACTCTTAGTTGAGGAAGCAGGTTCCGGGTAAAAAGCGGTCTTTCTTGGATGCAAGCATTTGCTCACAACTGAGGGCTTTGCCACCGGGCAGTTGCAGTTGCTCAATACGTAATAGCCCATTGGCGCAGGCGACATCAATGCCTTGTTTGCTGACAGCGACGATGGTGCCGGGTTCAGCATTGGACGTGTTGCCTTGCGGGCATGCCGTAGCTTGCCAGATACGCAGAACTTCTTTGCCCAAGTGAGTGAAGGCAACGGGCCAAGGGTTAAAGGCCCTGACTTTGCGTTCAAGGGAGCGTGCATCTTGATGCCAGTCAAGCTGTGCCTCAGCTTTATTGAGTTTGGCGGCATAGTTAGCGTGTTCGTTTTGCTGGGGTGCGGGGGATAAATGCCCGTCTTTAAGCTGGTCTAATACCCTTGCTAATTGTTCGCTACCTAGTTGGGCAAGTTTATCATGGAGGGAGCCACCGGTTTCGGATGCGGTGATGGGGCAGCGCAAGGTGTGAAGCACGTCTCCAGTATCCAGCCCTTTATCCATTTGCATGTAGCAGATGCCTGTTTCCTCGTCTCCCTCGAGAATGGCCCGCTGTATGGGGGCGGCGCCACGCCATCGGGGTAATAAAGAAGCATGCACATTCACGCACCCCAT
>JAHRVS010000288.1 GCA_019090565.1 Gammaproteobacteria bacterium | reverse complement strand
GTTCATAAATATAAAAGCAAACTCTGTCGCTATTGATGAGCTTGTTACAAAAATCACTAAACAATATCCACAAGAATCACAATCATAACAAAAACATCAAGTTCGTTCGCTATCGCTCACTGGGACGCGCTTAAAGCGGCTCGCTCCTTATGTAAGCGTTAAGTGTAAAAGAAGTACGGAATTAAAATGAACATAGAAGTTAAAGTCGCTGATTATCTTAGATAAAGAACAAGCAACCGACATTGGTTATTTGCTAGATGCTTATTCACGAGATCAAATGGGTGGCTCCCAGCCTTTAGCAGAATCAGTGAAGTCAAAACTTCCACATGCATTCGGTATTATTAGTTACGTCAATAACCAGCCAGCAGGCTTGGTAAATTGCTTTGAGGCTTTTTCAACTTTTAAGTGTAAACCACTAATCAACATCCATGATGTAGTGGTGGTTAACGAGTTTAGAGGGCTCGGCTTAAGTCAGCGAATGCTGTCAAAAGTGGAAGAAATTGCAAAATCAAAAGGGTGCTGCAAAATTACACTAGAAGTCCTTGAGGGTAACGACGTGGCAAAGAACTCATACATTAAATTTTGCTTTGCTGGCTACGAGCTTGATCCTGTTATGGGTAAAGCGCTATTCTGGCAAAAAAACGTATGAAACACTTAACAAGTTTAGCGAGTCCAGCCCATGGAAAAACACCCATGGGCTGGACTCGCTACGCTCGCCGTTGCTAAAGCCGTTAGACTTACTAAGGAGTTTTTAAATATGCCGTATGTAAACATTAAAATTACCAATGAAGGTGTTACAAAAGAACAAAAACTTGAATTAGTTTCTGGTGTTACGGACTTACTTTCGGCAGTATTGGGGAAAAATCCAGCCACTACCGTAGTTGTTATAGATGAGGTAGAAACGGATAACTGGGGTATCGGCGGTGAGCTAGTCACTGATCGAAGAAAAAGAGGAACTTAAAATAGTGAAAGGAATTCACCATCTTGGTTTGGCTGTTTCAGATTTGGCGGGAAGTAGCTCATTCTTTTGTGATTTACTTGGCTGGAATAAAGTTCGGAAAATAGACGACTATCCAGCCATTTTTGTATCAAACGGAAGGATAATGTTTACATTATGGCAGACTGGTGATGGTTCGACACCTTTCGACAGAAACCGAAGTATAGGGTTACATCACGCTGCGTTAAAAATGGACTCCAAAGAGGAGTTAATGAAGTCGTATAAAAACATTGAAAAATCTGATTTGGTTCATGTTAAGTTTAGTCCTGAGCCTCTTCGAGGTGGCCCTGCCCAACACATGATATGTATTGAGCCTAGTGGTATTCGTGTTGAGTTTATTTGGGCGCCTGAATGAGTGGTTTAAATAGTTATATTTTCTATGCATTATTGATGTTAGTTGCGGGTTTGGGGATTCCTGTGATGGCTGCATTAAATGGTGGCTTAGGTGCAAAAATACAAAGTCCAGCATTAGCTACGAGCATTTTATTTATAGTCGGCAGTGTGATTTCACTTGGGTATTTGTTTGTTTCTGACGGTATGCCTAAGTCTAGCCCAGTAGAGCCAATTCCCATATATTTCTACTTTGGTGGTTTCTTTGTAATATTTTATATTCTTAGTATAACGTGGGTTGCACCAAAATTTGGTGTTGGTAATGCTGTTTCTTTTGTATTACTTGGTCAGATAATCTCTATGGCTATTATAGATCACTACAGTTTACTAGGTGCGTCACAAAACCCTATCTCTGTTCAGCGATTAATAGGAATAATTCTTATGGTTGCTGGTGTTTTTATGGCTGTTCGTCGTTTTTAATGAGTTTTATAGTGTTATTAAAAGCCCGTAAATCTTACATAGCACGCCACTTGTCCGCGCAAAAGCGCCGTTCCGCGACGCGAGCTCTACTATAACGACATCCACTATAATCGGTGGGGCTTGCTTGATGAAAATACTTCATTTATGGTCAGAATGGAAAATTATGAACGCATATTCGGTGTTGCAAGTAAAGATGTTGGAGCCTGGGAAAAGAAAAACAGGTGGCACATCACCATCATCATGAAGAAAAACTTGAACAGTGACGCAGCCAACTAAGGGATATTTC
Organism: Gammaproteobacteria bacterium; assembly: GCA_019090565.1. Classification (GTDB taxonomy): domain Bacteria; phylum Pseudomonadota; class Gammaproteobacteria; order Pseudomonadales; family UBA3067; genus UBA3067. The sequence goes on along the minus strand of JAHRVS010000288.1, from coordinate 1,095 downwards.
CTGGTTTATGTGCTGTTTAAACGAAACAGTTGCCAGTATGGCCAATAAGGAGGATGACTGTAATAGCCAGTTTTGGGAGGGCGGCTTTAGAAGCCCAGCCCTATTGGATGAAAAAGCGCTTCTCTCTCGCATGGCTTATGTCGACTTAAACCCAGTTCGCGCCAAGATGGCGGCTACGCTAGGTGAGTCAAATTTTACGTCAATACAAGAACGAATATTTGATCATACTTAGCGTGTCCGAAGTCCTTCTCGACAACAAAAAGTGCTGGTTAAAAAAGTCAAAAGAGAGCTTGTGGATCAGCGCGATTCGGGTCTCAAGCAGACGCGGTTAAAGCCGCTAAACCGCAGCTCCTTCGCATCGCCATCAGAACGGAGGCAGGACTATTTTGAGGTGGTCGATTGGACAGGGCGCTCCCTACGAGAGGATAAGCGCGGGGCCATTGATGAGCAGTTACCCCCCATTCTCCAGTGTTTGGGTATTAAGCCTGAAAACTGGATTGATTTCGTTTCTCGCTTTCACAAATATTTTTTGATGCGGCAGGTACGCCTTCTTCCCTTGAGCAATTCAGGGAGCGCAAAAATATTCTGCGCTCAAAAAAAGCGGGCGTGGTAGAGTCTATAGAGTGGATTAGAGGGAAGGGCGCTTCGAAGAAGTTGCACGGCTAGGTTGAACCCCTGAAATGGCTCCAGAGCAGTATTTTTCAAGGCTTTTATCTGTTCCTAACTCAGAAAATCACTTGTATCAAACCTTCACATACCACCTCAAGCTCACTTAATAGTTTGTCCACCAGGGGTTCATAACTTTGGGGAGCACAGGGCAAGGCCAGCTCCAACGCTTGGGCAGCATGGCTTAATTCATTAGCGCCTATAGTTTGCGCAACGCTTTTTAGGGAGTGAGCAAGTCGCTTAGGGGCATCCTTATCATCACAGGCAAGAGCTTCATTGAATGAGGTTTCAAAGCTCGTGTACTCATCCAAGAACATCCCCAGTAGCTTTAGATAGAACGCCTCTTTTCCTTTAGCGAGGGTTCGCCCTGCCTTGACATCAATACCCGGTAAATCCAACTCGAAGATTGACTCTTTAACTGCTGCTTGC
>JAHRVS010000013.1 GCA_019090565.1 Gammaproteobacteria bacterium | reverse complement strand
TAGTGAGGATCGTATCATGGCTGTGACTGCATCGATGGTAAAAGAGCTGCGTGAGCGTACTGGCCTAGGCATGATGGACTGCAAGAAGGCGTTGGTAGCTGCTGAGGGTGACATAGAGCTAGCGATTGATAACCTGCGGAAATCCGGTCAAGCGAAGGCTGCGAAAAAAGCAGGTAGAACTGCTGCTGAAGGCGCCGTGCTGGCAGTAAGTTCTGCTGATAATAAAATGGCGCTACTGCTTGAAGTTAATAGTGAGACAGACTTTGTTGCTCGCGATGATAACTTTAAGGGTTTTGTTGATCTTGTGGCAAATCGCGCGCTGGAAACAAAAGAAACCAATGTTGAAGTATTAATGGGATTGCCTGCCGAAGAAGGAGGGGCTACGTCCCTTGAAGCGGCTCGTCTAGAGCTGGTACAGAAAATTGGTGAAAACATTCAGGTTCGCCGCGCTAAGTTAATTGAGGCAGAAGGTGTAGCAGGTAGCTATATTCATGGCGGTAGAATTGGCGTTGTGGTTGCAATGAAAGGCGGGAATGTTGAGCTAGGCAAAGACATTGCAATGCATGTTGCTGCATCAAACCCACTGGTGGTTAACCCTGCTGACGTATCTGAAGACGTGCTAAACAGAGAGAAAGAAATCTTTACTGCTCAGGCGCGCGAAAGCGGCAAGCCAGAAGAAATCATTGAAAAAATGATTGCCGGTCGTATTAAAAAATACCTTGCTGAAGTTAGTCTTGTGGAACAAACTTTTGTTAAAGATCCTGATACAAAAGTAGGTAAGCTGGCGAAAGGTGCGGGCGCTGAAGTCATTTCCTTTACTCGCTTTGAAGTGGGTGAAGGCATCGAGAAAGAAGAAGTAGATTTTGCTGCTGAAGTTGCTGCTCAGGTAAAAAGCGGCGCGTAATAAACATTTTTGCGGGTGTTTTTACATGCGCAGGGATAACAATCAGTTACTCCTGCGTAGATGTACTTAGGGAAACTTATAGAAAGTTGGTAGGAGCTTATGAGCATCAAAGACAAAACCCCCAAATTCCAGCGTATTTTATTAAAACTAAGCGGTGAGGCTTTAGCAGGCGACAAAGGTTTTGGCATTGATCCGAAAATTTTAGACTCGCTGGCCCTCGAGATTGGGCAGCTGGTCGGTATCGGTGTCCAAGTGGGTGTTGTGCTTGGTGGCGGTAACTTATTCCGTGGGGCTGAGTTGAACAAGGCTGGACTCGACAGAGTTACTGGTGATCACATGGGTATGTTGGCAACGGTAATGAACGGCTTAGCCATGCGCGACTCTCTCGAACGGTCAAACATCCGAACTCGGCTAATGTCTGCGATACCAATGAGTGGCATTCTTGAGCACTATGATCGCCGTAATGCAGTGCGTTACCTTAATAATGGTGATGTGGTGATTTTCGCAGCGGGCACTGGTAACCCCTTTTTTACAACCGATTCAGCGGCCTGCTTGCGTGGCATTGAAATAGATGCCGACCTAGTGCTGAAGGCAACGAAGGTTGATGGCGTTTATTCTGCTGATCCTCTTGCTGATCCAAATGCCATATTTTATCCTTCGTTGACTTATGATGAAGTGCTTGATAAAAAGCTGGGAGTAATGGATCTTACCGCTATCTGTTTGGTTAGAGATCACGATATGCCAGTGCGTGTTTTTAACATGGCAGAAGCAGGCGCATTAACCAAGATCGTAACGGGTGCCGATGAAGGGACATTAATATCGGGAGCAAAACATGATTAATGAAATCAATGATGATGCAAAGGAGCGAATGGGAAAGTCCGTAGCCTCTTTGGATGATGCATTTAAGCGAGTTCGTACAGGCCGAGCGCATCCAAGCTTGCTAGATGGCGTGATGGTCTCTTATTACGGATCAGATACACCTTTGAGCCAAGTCGCAAATATTTCAGTAGAAGATGGTCGTACGCTGGTGGTTTCTCCTTGGGAAAAACCCTTGATTCCCGATGTAGAGAAGGCAATCCTTAAGTCTGATTTGGGTTTAAACCCATCTACTACCGGTGATTTGATACGTTTGCCGATGCCCGCCCTGACTGAAGAAACTAGAAAAGAATTGATCAAAGTTGTCAGGGGTGAAGCTGAAAATAGTCGAGTTGCCGTGCGCAACATTCGCCGTGATGCCAACAGTGATTTAAAAGAGCTGCTTAAAGAAAAAGAAATCAGTGAAGACGAAGAAAATCGTGGCTTAGATGGCATCCAAAAGTTGACAGATAAGTTTGTCTCAGAGATAGAAGCGAAGCTTAAAACGAAAGAAGAGGACTTAATGAGGGTTTAATCCCTCGATTTCTTTCTTTAAGCGCAGTCGGTTTCTTAAAATGCTGGCAAATCGTTTCAGTAAGGGGCGCCTTTAAGCCCCAGAGCGTGCTTGCCACAGAAGCACCTATTTATAAAAATGTCTTTGCATCGTCCGCAGTGCATCAATACACTCGTCGCATTGAAAAATGACGATGCTGACTCCTCATATCCGCCTGTGATTTAAAGTAAAAGACAGACCGGGCTTCAGAAGTTTCTTGCTATGAATCTAGATACAATCAATTCCCCCGTCAATCCTGGCCACGTTGCTGTGATTATGGATGGAAACAACCGTTGGGCAACGAAGCGCAATATTCCGGGTGCAGAAGGGCACCGCGCTGGGGTTGCTGCGTTGCGGGAGTTGGTACGCTATTGTTCCGAGTTGGATGACGTTCATGTGCTCACTGCTTTTGCCTTTAGTAGCGAAAACTGGAGCAGGTCTGACGAAGAAGTTAACGCCATTATGGGCTTGATGTTGCAGGCACTTGTGAATGAGCTGCCCGAATTGAATGAGAATGGCGTGCGAATGCACATAGTTGGAGATAAGAGCCGTTTGTCAGAGGGCCTGATTCAGCGCATTGACGACGCTGAGAAAGTGACGCGCCAAAACGATAAAATGCATTTAGTGATTGCCATTAACTATGGCGGGCGCTGGGATATCGTGAATGCGGCAAAGAAACTGGCCATAGACGTTCAGTCCGGTGAGCTGACTCCCACTGAAATCAATGAGGAGCAACTAGCTGGGTGTTTGAGTTTGAGTCAGTTTCCTGATCCTGACCTATTGATTCGAACAGGGGGTGAGCACCGCATTAGTAATTTTTTGTTATGGCAGTCTGCCTATTCAGAACTGTATTTCAGTGATGCGCTATGGCCAGACTATGACCGGGCGGAGTTTGATGTCGCTCTCGAAAGCTACCGCTCGCGTCAACGGCGTTATGGTGGCCGTGTTGAATAACGACAGCCAAGCGTCATAGAATGTAATTTAAAGACGGAGCCTTTAAGCCTTGTTGAAACAACGCATTATTACAGCCCTTATTCTTATTCCTCTTGTACTGGGGTGTATTTTTTTCTCATCGCCTGAGGATTTTTCCCATGCTTTGATGGGGGTCATGTTGCTGGCAGCGTGGGAGTGGGGGAATATCATTGGGCTTGAAACAACGCCTAGTCGCTTACTGTATGTCTTTATCTGTTTTTGCATCATCCAGCTATTTTCCGTGGTTAACCTGCCTTGGGTATATGGCTTGGTCGTTTTGGCCTGGTGCGTGTTTATCTCATGGGTCTTAGTCTATCCAAGTAGTACCGATCGCTGGGCAAGAGGGACTGCTTTTCAGGCGGCGATGGGATTCATTGTCATTGTGCCAACCTGGGGAGCGCTGTGTCTCATTCAAGCAATGGACAACGGTCCTTGGTGGG
>JAHRVS010000287.1 GCA_019090565.1 Gammaproteobacteria bacterium | reverse complement strand
TTTTCACCGATTTTGTCATGCAGTAGGCCGTTATGTCCGTACAAGATATTTTATCACAAGACGAAATTGATGCCTTATTACACGGTGTTGATGATGGCGCAGTTGAGGAGGATGAGGCGCCGTCGGAAGGGGGGATAAGCGCTTATGACCTAGCCTCTCAAGACCGAATTATTCGTGGGCGAATGCCTACCTTAGAAATGATCAATGAGCGTTTTGCTCGTTATACCCGAGTAAGTATATTTAATTTACTAAGGCGCTCTGCCGATGTCTCTGTGGGGGGGGTGAGGATCATAAAATTTGGTGAATATGTGCACAGCCTTTATGTGCCCACCAGCCTAAACATGGTCAAAATACATCCTTTGCGGGGCACCGCACTTTTTGTCCTCGATGCGAAGTTGGTGTTTAAATTGGTGGATAATTTTTTTGGTGGTGATGGACGCCATGCAAAAATTGAGGGCAGGGAGTTTACCCCCACTGAAATGCGTGTTGTAGAAATGGTGCTAGAAAGGGCCTTTGTAGACATGAAAGAGGCTTGGAAAGCCATGCTGGACGTAGATTTCGAGCATGTTAGCTCTGAGGTTAATCCGGCGCTGGCGAACATTGTAACACCGAGCGAAGTGGTGGTGGTGAGTACTTATCATATAGAGCTCGATGGCGGTGGCGGGGAGCTGCATCTTACGATGCCCTACTCCATGATAGAGCCTATTCGAGATGTGTTAGATGCGGGTGTTACCAGTGAAGTGGATGATCGAGATGACCGATGGGCGAAGTCCCTAAAAGAAGAGATACTCACGGTAGATGTACCCATTAATGCCGTTGTGGCTGAAGCAGAATTAACATTGAGAGAAATCAGAGAGCTAGGTGTGGGAGATATTATTCCGGTGGAAATGCCCGAAGAAATCACTCTCACAGCAAATGGCATTCCAGCATTTAGAACAAAGCTGGGGGTCAGTAATGGTAATGTGGCGCTTAAAGTAACTAACCATATACCCAGAGCGAAAGAAGAAGACAGAAAGTTTAAATTTGGCAAACCACAGCAATAAATTTTATAGGAACGCATAGAGCATGAGTGAATCAAGTAATGATGACGATATGCTGGCCGACGAATGGGCCAAAGCGCTTGAAGAGCAGGATGACGAGGAAGAAGAGAAAGTGGAGCAAGCGCAGCTCGATGAACTGGTGGAAGATGTGGCGGCACAGACTCGCGTCGAGCCGGCACCCCAGAATGATGCCAGCGCTGAAGACTCCCCTGATCTTGGGGTAATTCTAGACATTCCCGTTACGATAGCGATGGAGGTGGGTACGACGGAAATCAATATTCGTAATCTTCTTCTGTTAAACCAAGGCTCGGTCATTGAGTTAGATCGGGTCGCAGGGGAGCCCTTAGATGTCACGGTAAATGGCACCCTTATCGCGCATGGTGAAGTGGTTGTTGTGAATGAGAAATTCGGCATTCGACTTACCGACATCATCAGTCAATCTGAGAGAATTCAAAAAATAAATTAAGGGCGCTATCCTACAAGTCAGAACTGTTTATGTGCTTCGTAATTGATTGCCCTTGGTATTTATGAGGACAGGAGAAGGTTCCCCATGTTTTATACACGATTCCTTTTTACGGCCATCAAATTGAGTAGAAAAGGCTGCCAAATTCTCGCAATGAGTTTTCTTTTTGTATACAGCGTGGGTTTCGCAGATGACATTACTGCGGATATTACTGCGAAAGTTGCGCCGCAAATAAATACGAGTGCCTCTCAGCTCTCGTCTAACGCCAGTTACTTCAGTAGCGACAGCCCTGGTCGTGACAACCCCGGTAGTGACAATGCCAATAGTAATGACCCCCGTCAGGCTTCGTTAAACCACAATAATACTCCCTTTTCTGACCGACTAAAAAAAGCCAAAGTCGAAAAAGGAGTCTCTTCGGCACGCTATTTTGAAATGTTGGTGGCGCTGTTACTGATTGTGTCGTTAATAGGTGCTTTGGCTTGGGGTTTAAGGCGATTGAATTTGCCGATCATGGCTAGCACAAATAAAATGAAAGTTGAATCAAGCCTCTCTTTGGGCCATAAAGAAAAACTTCTGATTGTGAACGTTGAAAATCAACGTTTGTTGTTGGGGTCTACCGGTGGGCAGATTACACTGATAGATCGCCTGTCTGCATCAAGTGAGATAAAAGACGACAACAATGTTTTTTCTGGAAAGCTCAGATCAGTGATGCAAAAAGGAGGTGGCTAATATGGGGGTGGCTCTACGAAGGCACACCTTTCATGGCTATCAGCGAAGTGGGATGTTTAAGCTTCTGGGTTTTGTGGTGTTGTTTGTTTTGGTCTTTGGCTCTACCGCTGGCTATGCGGACCCTTTGGGCATTCCGGCACTCACTTTAACCAAGTCCGACGATGGTAGCGAAAATTACACGGTTACCATCCAAATTCTGATTTTGATGACGATGCTGTCGCTTTTGCCAGCCTTGCTAATGATGGTGACCGCGTTTACACGCATTATTATTGTTTTTTCGATATTGCGACAAGCCATTGGCCTTAACCAGGCACCCTCCAATCAAATTTTGATCGGCTTGGCTCTATTTATGACTTTTTTTGTAATGAGCCCCGTTTTGGAAGAAGCGAATAGAGTCGGTTTAGAGCCCTATCTGAATGAAGAAATCAGCACCATGGAGGCCGTTAAACGTGCCTCTGTTCCTTTTCATGGCTTTATGATTAACCAGACTCGGGTCAGTGATTTAGAGCTATTTGTTAATATTTCGCAAACTGAAAAAGTGTATGAAAAACCGGAAGACGTCGAATTTTCAGTGCTGGTGCCGGCCTTTATAACCAGTGAATTAAAGACGGCCTTTCAAATTGGGTTTTTACTTTTTATTCCTTTTCTAATTATAGATATGGTGGTGGCAAGTATTCTAATGGCAATGGGTATGATGATGTTGTCCCCCTTGATAATTTCCTTACCCTTTAAAATTATGTTGTTTGTTATGGTGGATGGATGGGCGATGGTGATGGGTACATTGGCATCGAGCTTTGGTACGGTTACGTGACGCCTTTCTATTGAACTGTCTGCCAGCTTTGACGATGGGCCTGTGAAGCCATTCTGAATGGTGTCAGCGCTTGCCTGCTCCGATTGTACTGGTTTTTTTAGTCTGACCTGAGTTGAATGATTATGACATTTTTTAGGTGATACTGTATGTGGTCGAGGTGGTGTAGCGCCAATGGCGCCCTAAACATAATTACGAGGCCGGTTCAGCGATAGAGCCGGAGGTGCATTATGTCCCCAGATTTTATTATTGATCTTTTTCGTGAGGCAACGCTGATAACCATCAGTATTGTGCTTGTTACTATCTTACCGAGCCTTATTGTCGGGTTAATTGTTTCAATGTTTCAAGCTGCAACGCAGATTAATGAACAAACCCTCAGTTTTTTGCCCCGCTTTATTGTGACGTTTGTGGTGTTAGTGACTGCAGGCCCGTGGATAGGTGGGCGAGTGCTCCAGTTCACTGAAAAATTAATTCTTATTGCGCCCGAGCTGGTTCGATGATTACTTGCAGGCGACTACGCCAAAGGGAAGGTTTTCAGGGGTGCTGGCATGCCTGAATTCACCTATGCCGAGATTATGCTAGCAGCCAACCGGTTTATGCTGCCGTTTTTCAGGATCAGCAGCTTTATCATGGTGGTGCCAATATTTGGTAGCAACTTGGTGAATGTGCGTGCTCGGCTCATGATCTCGTTGGTAGTGACGCTTGCGGTTGTTGGGCAAATACAGGAAGTTCCGCAATATGAAGCAGTGAGTCTTCAGTCTATCCCTATTATTTTTAAGCAAATTGTTATTGGTATCGCGTTAGGTTTTTTTGTCATGGTTTTTATACAAGTGGCAGCATTAGCGGGACAGATTATGGCGATGCAAATGGGTTTAGGTTTTGCCATGATGATGGATCCCGTTAACGGCGTTAATACCGTTTCTATTGGCCAGCTCTATTTGATGCTGTTTACCATGCTCTATCTTGCAGTTGATGGCCATTTGATAACCATGGCCATCATGATAGAAAGCTTTACGACGATTCCTTTGCACCAGCAAGCGCTTGATATGGGTTTTTTTCGATACGTGACAGAAATTTCGAGTTGGATGTTTAGCAGTGCTTTAAAAATAGCGCTGCCGGCGATTATGGCGCTCTATATCGTCAACTTTACTTTCGGAGTAATGAGTCGGGCGGCGCAACAACTGCAGATTTTTAGTATCGGCTTTCCCTTTACTATTATTTATGGAATCGTGGTGATCTGGATTGTTTTGGGCGTATTGCTCCCGCAGTTTAATTTGTTATTCAGTGAGCTGCAGGAGATGATGCATGCCCTCGTTGCATAGAATTCAGAGGGCATCTAAAAGGAACCTGGAGGTATCGCAGGTGGCGGCTTCAAGAACTTGCTATTTTATGCGACAGTGGTGACTCTCGGCAACGACTTCCGGTATGGCTTTGCCTCCGGCATCCACGCAGTTCTTCGTGCAATGTTTTCTTGCGTTCACAATAAAACATCCACTTCCAAAAGTGTTCTTATTTTAGCGGGGCGCAATAACAATGGCTGAAAAAGACAGTAGCCAGGAAAAAACCGAAGACCCCACGGAGAAACGCAAAGAAGACTCCCGAAAAAAAGGCCAGGTTGCGCGTTCCCGAGAGTTAGGCACGGCTGTCGTCATGATGGCGGCTGCAATTTCTCTTATGTTTGCAGGGCTGCCGGTAGTTGAAAGCATCGCTCAGCTATTTGAAACCAGTTACACGCTTTCTCGGCAACAGATATTTTCCAGTGATAGCCCCTCGCTCATATTAATAGCAGGCAGCAAAGACGTACTGATTGCGATGGCGCCAATTTTAATCATTTTATTGGTGGCGAGCATCATTGGCCCCGCACTAACCGGCGGGTGGATATTTAGTGGCGACTCCATTCGCCCCAAGCTATCTAAATTAAACCCGATTGAGGGGATGAAACGCATTTTTTCAGTTAAAGGCTTGATGGAAATGGTCAAAGCCTTTGCAAAATTCCTCGT
>JAHRVS010000286.1 GCA_019090565.1 Gammaproteobacteria bacterium | reverse complement strand
TTTCGTCAGAAATATTCAAGATTTTGTCAACGTGGACGCCAATCGCAGTGCGTTGTGAAATGGCAAATTGGACTTCTGCATAACTATTGAGAGAGATGATGCATCCCTGAGCATCGAGCGAAATAATCGTGCCGCTAGCAGACTGAAGAATAGCGTCTCGTTTGGCACGGGCCATCATCGTATACACGCTTTCGGACAGAGATGGCGGTGCATTTACTACTTGGCTGGGCTTTTGGTTTGTCATGGCATTTAAAATGTAGTCTTCCGATAGGGGGTGCATGAAATCCTTTTACTTACGTGTTACTTGTTAGAGATATTACTCTAGCTACATGTATAGTCAGTTACTTGGCTGTATAGCTTCCGTTACAGGCGGTTGTGGAGCGTAAAGCGTTTTTTGCTCTCGGGCATCTCTAAAAATGCGCTTTCATTGGGCTTTTTTTAAATCCTCTTGCAGTGCGCTAAAAAACCTCGCCGCTTCACCTCCGGTTATTGGGCGATGATCGAAACTTAATGAAATGGGCAATATTCGGCGCACTTCAACCTTCCCGTCGATGGCGGTCACAGTCTCTCTGATTGCGCCAGCGCCAATAATACATACGGTTGGAGGGACAACCACGGGGTTGGCATATTTGCCAACAATGGTGCCGTAATTGGACAAGGTGATACCGGGGTTGATGAGTTCCGAAGGGGGTATTTTTCGTGCTTTCACGGCGCTACGCAGATTATCCAGACCCTCGCGAAGGTTTTCGATATTTCGGTTGCCGATATCCCTGAGTACGGGTACAAACAGGCCATCAGGCGTGTCGACAGCGATACCTAAGTCTATGGATTTAAGGGGCCTCAGCGCCATGGCTTTGCCATCGTACCAAGCATTTAAAAAGGGTTCGGCCTTGCACGCCACGCCAATAGCCCTAACAAGTCGCATGGTGGGGTCGTTGTTTTTGTTCCAAGCATGAACGTCTACGTCATCAAAAATGGTAACTTGAACCACTTCTGCGTGGGCGCGAGTCATGTTTTTTGCCATCGAGCGGCGCACACCGCGCAACTTGATTAGAGCGCCTTTTTCACTGTGAAGCTGAGCAGCATGTTCGACATCGTCGGCAGTGATTAGGCCGTGTTCCCCGCTAGATTGAATGGTGTCGAGGTCGACATCCATTCGTTTTGCCAGCGCACGCACGGCAGGTGTGCAGCGTTTGCTGGCATGGGTGCCCCCTTCGCTGGCACCAATTATAAAATCTTCATCGGAGATATTTGTGCTGTGGTGTGTTTCAACTTTCCCCACCACCGTGCCGGTGTCATCCTGCTCTTCACCAGCAAACTCCATAAGGGGTTCGCCAACGTGGATAATATCCCCTTCACCGCCAAATAAGGTATGGACAATACCATCTTGGGGAGAAGGCACTTCTACAATGGCCTTTGCGGTTTCTACCGACACCATTAGCTCGTCGACTTTAATGCTGTCGCCAGCTTTGATGTGCCACTCAACGATTTCAGCTTCTTGTAGCCCTTCGCCGAGATCGGGTAGTTTGAAATATTTCATGGAGAGTCCTTTTCTCGAGTGCTTATTCGTAGTTTAGCGTATCCATTGCTGCGGATACGATGTCTTCGGTAGACGGCATGTAGTAATGCTCGTTTCGAAAATAAGGCATGATCGTATCGTAACCGGTCACTCGTTTGATGGGGGCTTGCAAGCTTAACAATGCTCGCTCCGAAATTTGTGCTGAAATGTCCGCACCGACGCCGCAGGTTCTTGCTGCTTCATGAATAATGACGCAGCGGCCGGTTTTTTTGACTGAACTCAGTAGGGTATCTATATCGAGGGGGCTAATTGTTGCAACGTCAATCACTTCGGCGTTGATGCCTGACTCAGACAGTTTGTTTGCGGCTTGCAGCGTTTCCAAAATCATTGCCCCCCAGCTGATCAAGGTAATATCGGTGCCTTCACGTAATGTGAAACACACATCCATTGGAAGTGCTTCACCATTGTCTTCAATTGCTTGTTTGCTAATGCGATAGATACGTTTTGGCTCAAGAAAAATCACTGGATCTGGGTCGCGAATGGCTGCTAATAATAAGCCATAAGCGCGTACTGGGGAGGAGGGAACCACCACACGAAGTCCTGCTGTGTGTGCAAAAATAGCTTCGGTACTTTCAGAGTGATGCTCTGGCGCATGAATACCGCCGCCAAAAGGTGCGCGTAAAACCATGGGGCAAGTTATGCGGCCACGAGTACGGTTACGTATTCTTGCTGCATGGCAAATGATGTGCTCCATGGCGGCGAAAATAAACCCTAGAAATTGGATTTCAGCGATGGGGCGTAAACCTTGGCTAGCCATGCCAACGCTGACACCGGCGATTAAAGACTCAGCAAGAGGCGTATCCATAACGCGACGTAAACCAAATTCTTTCTTGAGGCCGTCGGTGGCACGAAACACGCCGCCATTGGTACCCACATCTTCGCCAAGCACAACGACATTTTCATCGTGGCGCATCTCATAGGCCATGGCCAAGTTTACGGCCTCCACCATGGTCAGCTCTGCTGGAGAGGAATTATCCATTACGCGCCTCCCCTGGTTTTGGCGATTAACTGTTCGCGCTGTTCGTTGAGGCTATGAGGCAGCTCTTCATACAAATAGTCAAACATGGTTTCGGGCGGTTGTGCGTCTGTATCAAGGTATTCCTGTACGGCTTCATTAATTTGCTTTTCGCATTGTGTGTACAGGTCTGCTTCTTTTTCTTCGTCCCACAATTTTCTCTGGTGAAGAAAATTTCGATAACGTTTGATGGGCTCTTTTTCCCAGCCTTTTTTAAGG
>JAHRVS010000285.1 GCA_019090565.1 Gammaproteobacteria bacterium | reverse complement strand
TGCACTTGCCCCGTAACATTGATGTAAATGAAATATTAGGAGATTTTTGTGAGCGGTAAATCATCAGCGCAACAAGTTCAGGATGATCCCATACTGCAGTGGGTAACGTTTCGGTTAGACAATGAAACATACGGCATTAACGTTATGCAAGTTCAGGAAGTGCTGCGTTATACAGAAATCGCTCCAGTGCCCGGTGCGCCGGAATACGTAATGGGCATTATCAATTTGCGAGGCAATGTCGTCACGGTTATTGATACGCGCCAACGTTTTGGTTTGCAGCCTGATAAGACCACAGACCAAAGCCGAATAGTGATTATTGAGGCCGAAGGGCAAGTCATTGGTATTTTTGTCGATGCGGTTTCCGAAGTGGTTTATCTTAGACAGTCAGAAATAGAAGCGCCACCGAATGTCGGCAACGATGATAACGGTCGATTTATTCAAGGTGTTTGTCATAAGAATGATGAGCTTCTTATTTTGGTTGAGCTTGATAAGTTTTTATCTGACTCAGAGTGGTCTGACGTAGCGAATATTTAACCCTGCTTTAGGGCTGGCCTTAAACCTCCTCAGTAACGCTTGTTATAGGGGAGCATTCTCTTATCCCCATAATCCCCGCGTGGGGGTGCCTGCCCCCTCTTGTTACACGATTTCTCCCTAGCTCTCCAAGCTTGGCACGTACTGTGCTTTAACAGTTAGGACGAGTTGTTTCTCAATAATGCGTCAATATTTTGTTGTATTCATGCCTTGCGTTAAATACGAGCTGAATTAACAAAAAAGCTCAGCAATAGCGTCAAAAAATTGAGGGGGATAAAGTCGTGGAAATAATCGATAGCTTCGGGAGTAGTCAATTTATCGTATCAATACTGGGTTTATTTTTGGTGAACACCTTAATATTTATGATTGTTTTATTACTACGTCAAAAAAATTCGATGGAAACCGAGCTCCTGCGAATACAAGACCAAATTGCCGCGTTGGCGGATTCCACCTACGGCGTTAAAAAACGCGTGGTAGAAGCCGAAAAACGAATCAGCGCTAGAATTAGTGCATTGAAATCGCCACCGAAGGTTGTGCGACCAGTGGAGGAGTCTCAAGAGCACCTCTTTTCTACCTCGGGGTTTGACGTGCAGGAAAAGCCCATCAGCAAGTCAGGTCGCTCAGCATCAAAAGCGGAGGATGATATTCTCGCCGCGATTGGTGGCCTATAGCTGCCGAGCAGTGTCAGAGCACTGAATGCGAGAGTATTGAGTGCCGAGTGCTTGCCCTTAATGGGTGATCAAGGTGGGTCCTTGTTTTCACGGTCCTTGTTTTCACGCTCATTTTTTCTCATGTCCTCTTCTGACATGGCTTTTATCTCGTAGGCAAAGCAAATTAACTCCGCAATGGTTCGATATAAGATTTCAGGTATCTCATCCCCTAATTCCAGAGTGGCCAGCAGGGTGACTAGCTCAGGGTTTTCGTAAACGGGCACGTCATGGGAAAGCGCCAAAGCAATAATTTGGCGCGCAATGTCCTCGCTACCTGTAGCGGTAATTTTGGGTGCACTGTCGCCATCGTAATACAGCGCAACGGCGAGATCCTCTTTATCCATGTTTTGATTCACAATTTAATATCGATGAGCTGGGAATGAACCTCGGTTTTGTTGTGTGCGGGCAAGCCAATTCGGCAGTCCAGTTTTTCGACATTGATACCCAGTGCTTCGAGCCGTGTTTGCAGGGTGGACAGCTGGGGCTGAACGGTGTGATAAACATCCCCTTGCTCGACCCAGATGGTTGAACTGGCAGATTCACCAACCAGCGTCAGCGTCACATGAAGTTTGCCAAAATTCTCTAGATCAAAACCCAAGTTCACCTGCCAGCGTTTCTCCTTTTTATTGTCTTCCTCTGTTTTGCTCTCTTTTTCCTCTTCAATAAAAATGCTGACGGTTTCCACTTGGGTGCCGGTGTTAACGGGCACCTCAAAAAACCACTGCTGGTTAGCGGTGGTCTCAGCAGCAGGTTGGTTCGCCTGGCTGAGGCTAGCAACTTGGTTGAGCTGGATTTTAGCCAGTGCACCTTGGGTTTGGCGAATAAGGGTTTCAATAAGGCCTTCCGCGCTGTCCTTTGCAAAAACCCGTTGCGGGCTCGACTGCATGGCGCTTGGTTGCGGCGGTGTTGTTGTATTGTTATTTTGGAAATAGGGCGCGCTTCTTAGTGCAAAAGGAAGCCGAGGGGGCATGGCAGTGGTTTTAACCGTAGGTGAAAGTGCCGCATTGAGCAGCTTTGTCGTTTCTTTTTGGCTTGTGCTTTCTGAAGGGGATGGCTTGGGGCCGCCCTTTGTTGCGCTGGCTTTGCTGGTATCGGTTTTTACTTGAAGGACCTGCTTGCTGTCTTTTGCATCCACAGGCGTGATTTTTTGAGTGTTTTCATTGGGGGTCGATATTTTAATGCTCTGTTTGAGCTGCTTAAGCTCGGACTCAAAGCTTTTTAAGCGGCCTTTTAGGTCTTGGCCTATGGCATTCCTCGGGAAGCTGTGAGGATTTTCGGGCCTTGATGGCGTGTTTGACGCGGTCTTATGGCGCGGTGTACCGGCTTGCCCATTAAGTTGCTGGCTCAACTGTTTGAGCTGATTTTCGTGAAAATTTCCCGATAGTTTCAGCGCTTGTTGAAGGTGCTTAGGGGTCTGCAGGGATTGAACGGGGGGTGTGTTGGTTAAAAGTCGACTGACGGCCGCTTTGAGCTGCTGTTGAACGCTGGCCTCTTGTTTTGTGGTCGGGTGCGTGAGCGGCAGCTGTTGCTGAGAAAGAAGGCTAAATAGGTGTTGAAGGCTTTCTTGTTTGGGAGTGAGCAATTTTAACGCATCGTTAAGTAGCGCAGCTTTATCAATGCTGATGCGCTTAATCTCCAAGCCTTTCAGAGGGTTGATCTCCAACTCAATCTTTTGCCCTTTTAGCAATGCGACAGTGCTTGTGGCTTTAAACTCGAGTCCTCCCACCTTTAATAGAACTTGGTAAATTTGCGATTGCGTCGTTAGATTCGCCTGTTCCGCTTTGGACACAGGTGTGCTGTTTGCCTGAACGGTGGCAATCACGTGTTTTTGTTGGGGAGGTAGCTGCCGAATCAGCCGGTCTAAGGAGGCCAAGCGTGTGGATTGTGACGGGGTTGGGCCAGTGGAGCTTGAGGAGGACACATTGACAGAAGGGGGGGCGGTTGGAGGAATAGGGGGGTCAATTTTCATCGCAGCATTTACCCCCTATAATTACTTGGTCATATTCACCCAAGGGTAGTCCATTTCGGCTTGTTTTCCACTTGTCGTGATGGTTGCTATCCTTCTTGTAAGACCGGCATAATCACCGGCTGAATTATTTGTTAAACACGGGCCCCTACTTGAACCATCACTCCCTAGAAATTCGAGAACTCGAAAGCGTTCGTGACCACACCTTGCTCTTTTCTATGCTGAGCTTTAAGGCAGAGGCGGGTACGATTACGCAAATTGGCGGTGAGAACGGTTCCGGCAAAACGTCTTTATTGCGCATTCTTACCGGTTTGGCGCCAGCCGAGTCCGGCGAAGTACTTTGGAAAGGCAAATCGATTCAAAAAGGCCGCGCCGACTATGCCGCAGCACTGACCTTTATTGGGCACCTTCCTGGTATTAAGGCCCCGCTTACGCCACTGGAAAACCTGAGCTGGTTGGCACCGGCATCGAGTCAGTCAGACTGCATCGATGCTTTGGCAAAAGTCGGCTTGCGGGGCTATGAAGAAAGCCCCTGTTATAGATTGTCTGCTGGGCAAAAGCGGCGCGCAGCGCTGGCGCGATTGTATCTCGAAAAGCGCCAGATCTGGATACTCGACGAACCTTTTACGGCAATAGACAAAGCAGGCGTAGAAAAACTGGAAGCATTATTGGTGAAGCACGCCGAGCAGGGCGGAATCGTCATACTGACCACCCACCATGAACTGAACATTGGCGGCGCAAATTACCAGCAAATCAGTTTGGATCGGTCGCTCAAGCACGATGGCTCTGAAATCCGGGGCCCTGAAAACCATAACCCTGAAAACCAAGGCTCTACAAACTATGGGTAGCCACCAGAGGGAGAAAAACATTTCCAACGATGCCTTGGTAGCAAGCTTTGAACAAGTGCCCTGCACCAGCGAAGGGCAGGCATTTAAGCGCCTGTTGGCAAGAGATCTTCTCTCCTCTTTACGGCATCGTAATGACTGGGTGAACCCCTTGTTTTTCCTGTTGATGGTGGTGACACTTTTTCCCCTGGGAATTAGCCCCGACCCGCTCACCCTCACCATGATTGCACCGGGAGTGCTGTGGATCGCCGCGTTACTGTCCACCCTGCTGGCCGTGGACACCTTGTTTTTGCAAGATTTTGAAGATGGCACACTTGAGCAGTTGCTTTTATCCCCCTCATCACTTTATTTGATGGTCATTGCCAAAACGCTGGCGCATTGGCTGATGACTGGGCTGCCTGTCGCACTGCTGGCGCCGATATTGAGTATAATGCTGAACCTGACCGGTGAGGCAATGTGGGTGTTGATGTTAACCCTGTTGCTGGGTACACCTACCTTAGC
>JAHRVS010000284.1 GCA_019090565.1 Gammaproteobacteria bacterium | reverse complement strand
GTATTCCAGCAGCTTTCATTATTCTATATACGCGATTTTTACCGCACTTCTCGCCCACTGAAAGCATGTCTTTATAGATTTTTCGATAACGATAAACACACCCACTTTCAAGCCAAAATTGCTTAATGAATCCTAACAAGTACTCATCATCTTTATCACGTTTGCTTTTGGCTTCAGCATGCCATACATAAAAACCGCTTGGGTGAATTTTCAATACACGCTCATGCACTTCGGACTTGAATCCGCGATCTATTACACGGCCGCTTATAGCAAAGCAAGCAATAATAGAGGCACCCTTAAGCGGAATTAATTCCTGTCATTCACAAGCAGGAGTACTCATGCCGAATCAATGCAAATGCACCCATAACAGGACTCCCTGCCCTCACCCTCCAGATGATAAATTAAGCTTAGGTCAACTACGACCTTTTAGCAGCGAGACAAGAGCACGAACGACAACTTAAGAATGCCTGCGTAGCCCAAGAAAAAGTCTACGCCGCCATTAATCAACGAGGAGAAGCTAAATGAATCTGCCTAGACTGGCTGGGAATATTTAATCGTAAGTTGGGCTGCTTCCTATGGTTATGGCTCATTGTTCAAATATGTATTTAGATAGAGCTCCCAAAGGCGCGCATCGAATGTTGGAAAAGACTAAGCATTTATATCTAGGGTTTTTTGTGACGGTGATAAATCCAATAAAAGATTATAAGAAAGCAATTCCTGATCAATCCCTACACCTAAATACTATTTTCTTAGCCACAGTCCAGTCGGATCAGTATCAAGGAAATGAGCCATGCAAGAATCCCACCATAAATCAATGGTGATCCCAGCGTCCCTTGCAATAGCCTCAGTTTCGCGGACCAATTCTTGAGCGGGCTCTGAAGTAACTGTGAGAACTAGAGTACCAACTAGATCAGGAGTTCTTGCACGCTGATCTTTATAGATAGCTATAGTTTTTACGATATCACCAGCGCCTTCTTGTTTAACATTTTTCTTTCTACGCTTGACGGTAGATGGATCATATAACCACTTTTTTTCTAACTTATCTCTATCTCCAGTAGTATGATGAACAGATATCATGTCTGGTCGCTGACTGTTTTTAACGAACACTACTCCATCAATTGGCCCTTTAACGGTTTTTCCATCGGTATTTACACCTGTGTGGACAAAAGGCTCATATACAGGGTTTGCCTCCCTTAATACGGAAGTGGCAAGACGCTCGAACAAACCCGTTTCCGTAATGTCTGCGAGAGCCTTTAATGTAGCTGCATGCGTCATACTTATTCCAATACCGTGATTCAAATTTCCATACTTTGAAAAATCATATTTTAAATATTTTTATTTTCGTCCAAAAGCGAACCTTCAAGCTATACCATTTATCAAAGGCCATGGAACCCCGCTTTCAATATCAGGATGACGTGGCTCTGACTCTGCAACTCCATAAAAATCACGTGTGTTATCTGTTCTTACAAGACATTCCGCTGCAATCCGTGCCTCAGCTTTATTGTTGCTTACGACCATTTGAAACAACCTTGTTCTTAGCTCAGGGGTAGGCAACCTGTATAGCTCCTGCATTCCTGCCCAATCTACAGACTCCCTCTGCCCCACTAAAATGTTACGCAACGCAGAA
Source organism: Gammaproteobacteria bacterium (assembly GCA_019090565.1). Lineage (GTDB taxonomy): Bacteria > Pseudomonadota > Gammaproteobacteria > Pseudomonadales > UBA3067 > UBA3067. The sequence goes on along the minus strand of JAHRVS010000284.1, from coordinate 5,953 downwards.
TAAATATCCGTTTGATCAAATGATTTATTGTGCGCAGCCGCATCTTTTATAAGAAGAAAGACACCATCAACATCCGCAGCCTCGGAGATTGCATGCCCCAGAATAGCTTTTGACCGCTCCCCTGCCAAAGCTTGATACTTCTCATAAACCTCAGCTCTAAATTCATCATGTAGAACCATAAAACCGGCCAATCTATGACCTAAATCACTTGTGTCAGTACGTCCCCTTTGATCAAGAAAAGAACCATTGCATAAAAGTTCCAGCAATATTTGAGCCGCAGAAAGATTTTTTCCGCAAGTTATTGCTGCAAGCCAATCATATTGACTTAAAAACCTTTCATCTTGTTCAGCCAATTGCCCCAATATTTTTTCGGCCTCAGTTGACGGCGCATGCCCTAGAGAAGAAAGAATATCACACATATTCCATGGCTCTTTGCGCCGATCATCAAGCTTTTTCAATGTATCCATCAGGGCTTCTGGCCGGTCTGAAAAAGGCAATAGTTTAAGCCAGTTGTTTAATTGCCACCTTCGTCCGCCTTCGTCTAACAACATCCATTCCTTCTCTTTTGCTTCTTCAAAAAAGTCATTAATACCTTCAAGAATAAGGTCGGCGCTAATAATCTCACCGGCAAGCACAAGAACTGTCAGCAAGTCTTGTTTTTCAGCGGCAGAGTGTGGGAGCTCTAAAAGCCGGTTAATCATCTCCTCTTTGTTTTTGTAAGGCATGCTGAATGCAATCTTGGCTAACTTCAAAGCGTGCCTTTGAGACTTTTCGTTGGAATCCTTCTGTAGAAGATCGTCAACTGCACCTAACATATCATCAACGAACTCTGCCGCTTCAATATTGTTGTTTTTCGACTGGCGCTTGATACGCTGACCCTTCACAACAGAAAAATCTGGCCAAGATTTAAGAAAACGCTCATTTTCCACTGGTAGCTGCTTCTCCTCCCAAATGGATTTCAATGCACAAGCCGCATCGAATCCAAACTCTGGATCAGGCAGGTAAGATTTCATCAACCCTATGGTCTGATCATCCCCAATAGCAGCGAATGCTCGCCTATACTGAAGCACCCAAGACATGTGAGCATCATTATCAATGTTGTTTCCTTGTGTGTGTGCTTCTTCGCGTTCTTTCTTGGCCTGATCCCAGAGCTTCAAATCCTCGGTAAGTAATCTTTGTAGAACGGACACTAATTGAGGGGATGCCAAGCGCTCAATGGCTCTGGCCATCGCTGCAAATTGAGCACGAGTTGGCTCAGAAGAAACCAAGAGAGTTTCAGACCAGTTATTAAAAACAGAAACTGCACGGTTGTAAGTTTTTACATCTAGCTTTAATGGTTCCTTTTCCGTCTTATCGCCATGACGGGCCAAGAGATCGGCTAACAGTGCAATTTCGTGTGCATCTTCCGCCCGCTCGCGTTCTATAACTGCTTCAATAAAGGAATTAACGCCGGTGCAAGAAATTAGTCGCGATAATTCATGCTGCTTATCACTCAACGCTTTATCAGAAGGCCTACTAGAAGCCCTCATTTGCGCACTCACTTCAACAACCTGACCAATCAACAGCCCAACTGTTTTAGGGCCAATAATTGCCGAGGCTGTTGCCTTCACTCCTTCTTCGCTACTAGCCTGCATTACAAGCTCAACAAGTGGCCCATCATCAATTACCAAACCAGACGCCTGTAAAAAAACCTCAGAGCCATAAGGCACTTTAAGCCCTTCTTCGAGCTGCTTGACCAAAGCATTGTTTACATCCTCCGAATAAGCTTCGTGCGCTTGGTGAAGAATATACCTACCGTTATCCTGCTTCTCAGAAAAATCAATTTCTTCAATTATTGAGCCAATTTTCTGCCCAATTTCGGGACTTCTAACCCCTGACTTTAAGAAAAGATGTATTTTTTGGAAAGGATCGGCAACCTCTGCCATAACCTTTTCTTGTTCCTTTTCCAATCGTTCCGATGCTTCAGGATCAGAAATCTCTTTGGCACACCAACTTTTAGCCAGCAAAGGCCAAACTTCATCAGGGACGGTATGCAATATCTCAGAAACAAAACGGTCTGCACGCCTGAACTGTAAGGACTCAATCACAGAAACTTTTACAACAGCGCTGTCATCTGCCAACGCCAATTTTGTTGCAAGCTCGATTCCGTCCATTCCGCTGTGACTGGCAATATCAGAAATAACATGCTTACGCTTTTCTTCTGATAATTCGGAAATATTTTTCTCAAAATCGGGGCCAAGCACACTCGGCCTAAATATATCAGCATAGGCCAGAAGCGAGACTTGATTACTTTTATCAGCGATCAAACGCCAAATGTGCGATGCAAACTCACTGCGCCCGCTGTGTGCCATAAACTGAACTGCACGGTCTATTTTTCCCGGAACGTGCCATTTATCAATAAAAGTGAGGATTGCACTTTTTGTAAGCTCCCAAACATCATCAGATGAATGATAAATAATTTCAGCTGAAAGAATGGGGTCAATGGTCATCGTTTCAAGCACACAAAACGCAATGGCCTCTGCACCTTCTTGGCTTTCGCGCGATAATCTCTCGCAAGCGAATAATATAGCTTCGTCCCAAACAGGAATGTTGAGCATGTTCTCTCTCAAAGCCTTCAAAGCTGCGCTATCCCCAGATTTAGCCGCAATCATAAGCTCCTCAACCCTAAATGATGCGTACCATTCTTGGAATTGATGGTGTTGAAAAGAAAGGCTGCCTTCATCTCCACCTGTACGCACGATCATATGAAGATCAGCCAATAAGTCGATTGCGTTCACAGGTTTTGGAAATCCTTTAATTTGCCCTTTCTCTTTGAGCTTATTCTCCGTCTCTGTCAAAATAGTACGCGCTCTAGAGCAAGAAATAGACGTTGTTGCTGCGCACTGTGCGTCAACAGCGATTGCCGTTAAAGCTTCTCTATGACACCCCTCGAAATTATCTCTTAATAACGATGCTTTTTTAGCGTCATTTTCATGTTGTGAGACAAAAATTTTCAACACTTCTTCTTTGGTTTTTGGCAACTCGTTACCCGTGGTTTGAGCCAATAGAGTCATGAGGTATAATGGCGTTGCAACCAGTTCTCGAATCCCTGGTGTACGCCATGCATGATCCATAAGACCTTCGCCTTCCGAGCCACGTAATGTCTTTGCAATACTTAATTGCTGATCTTCAGAAAGCTCTCCTACACGCACTTCCGGCCCAAAAATCGGATTATCAAACCCTTTCTGTCTAGAGCTAATTACGAGCCGTATACCAGGAAAATCGCGCTGCAAGGTCTTAATTTCATCAATGGCGCGTCGCCGTGAAGCAGGATCGAGTTCATTCCAGCCATCCAAAATCAAAATTAATCGGCCATGGTAGGCTAGCAGCATAAGATGTTCGGGTTTAGCACCCTGAAAAGACTTTCTTTTAATCACACATTCAAAATAGGTGTTGTTTTGAGTTGACCACTCGCCTAATGGCATAAAAACAGCGACAAAATTACTCTCCTCAAGAGCCACTTCTATAAGCTGAAGAAGCGTTGTTGTTTTGCCCGTTCCCGGATCGGCGGTTACTGAAATTTCATTATAAATCTCAACTGCCGCTGCCAAACCATGCACGTCAAACCTCTGGCAATCTTGATCACCCGTAATTTTCAAATCAAGTTCAACAGGGTCGTTAGGCCAGCTTGGCATGCCCTTAAAAGCTGACAAGTCGGCTTTGGCGGCATTGACCATTTGTTTTAAGTGTGCGTGCAAATCAATATTGGCCGGCAGGCCAAGTTGCTTTACGAAGTCTTGGTCAGCCGTAGTTTCTATTGGAACAGAAGTCCGCTTAAACTTTGGTGAAACAATGTTCTCAAGGCATTTTTGTTCAGCAGCTCTTTTCCAGCCTCTCAGTCTTTCTACCGGAAATAGCCACTCATCAGAATCAATGAGCTTTGAACATGACTGACAGAGCCATATGCCATTTGATATGCTTTTTCGTTGGTCAGGTGTTAAGGAGAAGTCGTAACGTTTACCGCCTGAGGCTGCAGCGGTAATATGAGCTGCTACGCCGATATTGATTGTCTTTTCCTCGCCAGAATCCGGCCCGATTGTTGGATTTTCACAACCTGGGTTGGAGCAGGCATGACGAACACGGTCGGCTAATTGCCTCTTTGTTGGCTTACTAAAATCATCTCTTGCACTCATTTCAATTTGTGTGAACCTTTGTCTTATTTTCAGGCATCTGAATGTCCGCTTTGGGGCGTAAGCGGACTTAGTACGACCACCGTAGTCGTGGTAGAACACCCCGTTACCGAGGTGCCCCCAAACAGACCCGGACGTGCGGAATTACCGCATCCGGCTCCTCAGCTATATAATTACTCGTGCAGGTAGCCTATTGTGCGAAACCAAAACCATTGCACCTCCATTCCCTTCCTTCGATACTAGTAATGTTCAGCTTCAGGCGCACCTGAAGGCAACTGCTTGTACTTTACCTACGTGTCCGGCACATGTATCCACTACAAACAAAATATAACCGTCAGCCCCTTTGCCTAAAACACCTACTTTTGGCGCCATGTAAACGGCTTTCCCGCTCTTAGACTAATATGAGCTGATCCGACTTCCGGGCTGCCTTCGTTGGCCTCGTATTCTACTTGGCTTCCCATTTCCTTCCCTTTGGGAGCACCTTCGGATCTCACAAGTTCCTGTCATAACTCTTTATACATGCCACGGCTTGAGAGCTCCGCCAGTTCGCCACAACCTTGCCTATTTCGGTTACTTTACTTGGACTTCGACTTCGTTATAAGTCTGGTCAACTGAGACTCGCTATTTTCGGAGCAATACCAACACTTCAAGGGCACGACACCCCCTATGGCCTATATAATTTTCTGTCTACGCTTCACGATGATTGTTCGCCTGATTGCGTCCTCACGCTGAAAGGTACTCGCTAATCTCAGACTCCGCACAACGCGCAAGACTCGATACGGGTGGCAGGCTACGCCTTGCCCGATAGGGACTTTCACCCTGCAAGTTATGACAAGCTTCGCTTGTTGCACTATCCGAGTTCATGGCTTTGTTAAGCATTATCCAGGTAGACACTTGTACATTATTGGAATGGTAAACTCGTTACTCTCAAGATCGCGATATGTCACTTCAAGTGCACACAGCTCCTTCATTGGATTCCCTATAGTAGAAGTAGACTCAATTCCAAACATTGCCTGCGATGGAAGGTTCCCTTTGCTTGAGCCAGAAGCATTAACCAAATGATGCTTGTTTTCTGCAATTATTGTGGGTAGATCTTTGCTATTTAAAACACGCGTAATACTATTTTTATCACTATCTTGATAAGTAACCGTAGACCCAACGATTATTGCTGGCGCATTACCTGAATTAAATAATGTGAACTGAATATCTCTTCCTTCCCCACCCATCACAACACCATTGACATTGGGCTGTTTGTTTAGAATATGCTCCTTCATAGCTGCAGTGGCCAAAGTAATCAAGCTACATACAGTGATAATAAAGCCAATAACCATTGAGTAATACCCAAGCGTCTTTGTTCCAATATTCTGAGTATCACCGCAGTGATGACACTTACTGGAAGACAATAAAATATCTTGGCTACAGGATATACATTCCTTCGTTGACGGTGGATTACCTGTCATTCCCTAACTCCTTTTACGTCAGATTCTCATGGTTATAACGCTTTCCGTTTCTTGCCCTTAATCCCGCACCAGTCATGAGCTTAGCAACATGATTAACTGAACAAGAAAAACTGCGACCATGCAATTCAAGCGTCAATTTAGGTGCTCCATACCGCTCCTTTAAGGCCTCAAACGTTGTTATGACCTCCTGCGTAAGCGCGTTACGATATGTTTCTTGATAGCTTGGATCGCGGCCCCGCCATTTATAGTAACCAGATCGGCTTACCTTCAGCCAGCGGCACATTTTCACTATCGAATATTCGTTGCAAAGCGATTCTATCAATG
>JAHRVS010000283.1 GCA_019090565.1 Gammaproteobacteria bacterium | reverse complement strand
CAAATGTGAGAGCATTTGCATTTTCTGGCAATATGTTTGAAGTCACCCAAATATTCAAAGAAAAAACCCTAGAGAAAGCGGTTGAGCAAACCCTGGATGACTATGGTTTTGGATCGACTGATTATGGTCAGGCGTTCCAGGATTTCAAAGACATTTGTTTTGATGAGATCGATAATCGAACCACTATTATGATTCTTGGTGATGCGAGAAATAACAATAACCCAAACAGGGAAGAGGTGCTTGAAGAGCTCTACAATCGGGCTAGGCAGGTGATTTGGTTAAACCCAGAAGATAAAAGCCATTGGCGTTCTGGCGATTCTGAGATGAGAAACTATGCAGTGTACTGCCACATGGTCGAGGTCTGTAACAGCCTCAATCACCTAGAGCGCATTGTTAATCGATTATTGCAGCGTGCTGGATAGCTGAGCTGTACGCATAGGGGTAAATTATTGGAAATAGCAATTATTGGGGGTACCGGACTGAGTGAGCTTTCTGGTTTTTCACTGGAAGAGTCTCATAATATCGATACTCCCTATGGGGGGACTTCCTCCCCTATTTTGGCTGGTCATTTGAAGCAAACTCCCGTTTGCTTTTTGGCTAGGCACGGTAACCCTCATCGAATCCCACCTCACCGTATAAATTATCGCGCAAATATCTGGGCGCTGAAATCTCTAGGGATTAAAAAAATCGTAGCGGTAAATGCTGTTGGAGGAATTGCTGCACATATGGGCCCCGCCCATATAAACATTCCTAATCAGATCGTTGATTACACTTATCGTCGCAATGGGAGTTTTTGTGATGATGAGAGTGCGATGCCTATGCATATTGATTTTACTTACCCGTTTGATGAGTGCATTAGGAATATTTTGATCGCTAAAGCTGAAAAGCTCCAGTTGGATTTTTCATCTGATGGTGTTTACGCCTGTAGTGAGGGGCCAAGGCTCGAGACAGCAGCGGAAATCAATCGCTTTGAAAAAGACGGCTGTGATTTGGTTGGGATGACAGCGATGCCTGAAGCTGCACTCGCCAGGGAAAAAGAAATCACCTATGCATCAATATGTTTGGTGGTAAATAAGGCTGCAGGGAAAAGCGACTCAGTTATCACCATGAAAGAAATAGAACAAGCTCTTAAAGCTGGGATGCGCAGTGTGCATGCACTTCTTAGCGAAGTAGCCTCTGATTTATAAGTCAATTTAGGGTTTTTCTAAAAATACACGCATCACACGATAGCACCGTATTTAAATTATCGTGTACTTCTAGAGCGTCGAGACATTGTGCGCGGGGCTTCCTTGCCCCATAAAAAAAACACTGTTTTTAGAGAAGATCTTTCCCCTTAACTACCTTAGTGAACAATTACTATTGCTGGGTTTGTAATTTGATCTGCTGCTTTTTCTGGATTGTTGCCTTGCCACAAATCTGGCCCAAAGTATAAGTTAAAGCCTAATATTCCTTCGCTACCAAATGGAAGGTCTGATAAAGAAGGGCCAAATTCAGAATGGCTGCCTTTGTAACGTTCAGGCTTATTTGCCTTATCTCCGGCCTTTTCATCGAAATAAACGGCATTTAAGGTTGGGTCAAACCCATTATTTCGCTCAAAGAAGAAAAACATATCCCAGTTTTTTCCGGTACTGATTGTCTCCCACGGATGATCGAGATCCACTTTGTATTGGTCGCGAATATCCTCAGACTCTTTTGTTCCTGTAATCAGTGGCTCCTTAGGACCGAGAGCAGTTCGGTAGCGACTACCGTCGAAGTCAATAAAGTCAAGCGTTACGTTCAGTATTAATGAACTTAAAACCTCGCCTGCCTTGGGAAATAGGAAGAAAAGTGGGTATTCAATAGTCTGGGCGGTGTAGGTGACGGTTACGCCGCCAGAAGCAAGGTCAATCCCTAGTATGCTGAGAGACGCATCGGCTTCTACTATTGATCTAACAGGCCCATTTTTCACTGCGTACGTATGGACTGGGATTAGGGAATTGTGAAGTGTTGCCTTGATAAACCCCATTCGAGCCTTTACGCGAACTTTCATCGTATCAAGGATGTTGGTTGCTGTTTCTACACCGTTAAAACCTTTTATTTTCCAGTCAGACCATACCAGAATATTATCGGTAGAGACCTGTAGAGAGAAGTACTCCGTTTCAACCAAGCCGGTCTCGAAGTCATAATAGGTGTACACTTTTTTGCTGCGCTGCGTATTCCCCTCAACGATGTAGGCATACCTTTGAGTGCCATCTTCGTTAATTTCAAGTTCAGAAATAAGCGTGCCTTCCATTGCCGCCAACTGCTCAGGGTTTGCTTTTGTTCCCATGTCCTTATACATGAAGGCCAACTGGTCATTTTCTTCAATGATACCTACTTTTCCTTTAACAGGTACTTTTCCATTGGGTACATGAACGAGGCCTTTGAGGCTAACGTCATCAAATTGAAATGGGATAGGTAATAGTTGGCCGTCACTAACAGCCATAAGTGAGTAGGGTTCGGAGGCTTTATTTAAGAGCTTAGGAAGCTCTTTGCCTGTAACGACGGTCACTTCGAGCTCCCTGGCAGGGGACATTTGATTGATATCACCTGCCAATAACGGGGCACTAATGATGGAACAGAGAAAAGCGAGGCGTAGCTTTTTTGCAATTGTTGGCACTGTGATTACTCCTAATACTTATTATATTTATTATCGTCTTTTGGATCTTATTATTCGCGGCGATTAAAACAAAACCCACGTCGCAACTCAAGAGGTATGCTCATTTTAAATATTGCTTCCTTGTTTTTTTTGTCTCTTAAAACAATCGGTTAGCATTGTTGCGTTACGCCTCCATTATTCTTTATAAATTGTGTGATGAAGGGCGTTTGAGTCGCCTTGCAGCAAGCTAGTGGCGGCTGATAACTGGTTTGGTTTTTTTTGAGCTTAAATTTTTCTAAAGCTGAAACGCCAAGGTCATATTTTGCAATGGAGATTAAGGCGGGGAGTTACATTAATGGTGACCCGCGTTGTTGTTCAAGATAGCATGGCCTGTTTTATTCATTTTAAGTAAACGTTTTACCTTTTGATTTTTCGGTTTTTCGGGGTTTAATATCACAGGCCCAGTTGGGCCACCACTTTTCACAGAGCTTGATTATCGACGCAGTCTTTCTGGGTGCTCCATATTCTTGAATATAACGGTGGTTTCGAATGTTTTGCCGTTTGTTAGTGCTTGGCGTTTAGCTTGCTGTATTTATTTCCAGTAACTCAGCAGGTTATGGTAAATACGTGCTTAATTGACCTATTTAAATTTAGATGGCGTTATTAGGTGAGAGGAGGGGTAGGTAGTCATTTTTAGACAGGTCTAGCGGATATTAGTAGTCGGTTGTTTACCAGTACATGGGGTGTTTTTTTTGTATTGAGTGGAATTTATGCAATAAAAAAGCCGGCATTAAGCCGGCTTTTTTATTGCAAGGTGATATTAGTGTACGATCACCTTCGCTCTGTTGATGATCTGCTCTGCGGCTTTTTTAGGGTTGTCTCCTTCCCATAAATCAGGGCCGAAATAGAGATTATACCCCAGTGTGCCTTCGTTACCAAATGGGATATTGGTGATAGAGGGGCCGAGTTCTGAGCTGCTCTTCTTATATCTCTCTGGCTTGTTAGCACCATCACCAGCGGTTTTGTCACGATATATAGCACTTACCGTTGGGTCAAAGCCCTCGCTTCTTTCAAAGAAGAAAAACATGTCCCAGTTTTTT
>JAHRVS010000282.1 GCA_019090565.1 Gammaproteobacteria bacterium | reverse complement strand
ACTGGTTTAAAGCTAATAACAAAAGCCGGTGATTGGAAAACTACCATTTCGGCAGAGTTTTACCAAAGCTCTGCCGATTATGCGCTCGGGAAGGTCAAGCTAGGTCATCCTGGTTTACTGAAGTACGCCATGTTCAGTATGGCTTTTGACTACTCTTTCTGATCGCGCCTTTTAACGAGGCAATAGTGCTTAGTTGCTAGAAAAACTGTAGCGAAATCGCCCATATACGTTGCTATTGTCTTCAAGTTGCCCAAAGAAGGTATGGGGCTTCTCTCCACCAAATATATTTGCCCCAAATTCCAGTGATAGGCGGTCGTTCAATCGATAGTTCGCTTTAGGGAGCCAGTAGTGGTCTTTATCGCTAGGGGAAAAATACCCGAATAATGATAATCGCAGTTTATCCTGCATCAACCGGTAGCTAATTCGTGCTGTGCTGAGCGTTCGGTATTCCTCCACTTTATTTTCCGGGTTCAGCGAGCTTTGTATTAGGGCAGAATGATTGCGAGTGGCTTCCACATATAGCTGTATCCCCGTGGTTACTTTGCTAATGACTTCTTTCTCATAACCGACTAAATACCGAAATTGGGAGTTGGGAACAAAAGGATCATTGCCGTCTTTGTCATTCAGCGAATAATGCCAAGCGAACTCCAGGTTGAACAGGCCGTTAGCAAAGGGGCTTAGCCAGCTTGCACCTAAGACTTGTTGCTTTGTGAAAATGGGCTTCATGCGGTCTGGGTCAAAGGCCGAAGGCTGTTTACTAAAGCCCTTGTACCCATACAAGGCGAACTCTTGACTATTGAGGGTTTTGTAAACCCTCAATGCGATCTCTCCATGCTTAAAGGTCTTTTCTGGATCTAGCGCCGTTAGCTCTGGCGGCGCGCCGTAAAGCTCATCTGTGAGGGGATTGTAAAAACTGAAACGCTGTCCAGTTAGGTAATTATCTGAATCAAATACGGGTGTCCAAATGATATCGACATTCGCCAATGCACTGAAAACCCCTACCTTGACAGCATCGGAAGGCGCTTTTAGGTATTCCAATTGGCGCCCACTAAAAAAAGCCACCCAATCTTTGGGGAACATATCATTTAAAAATAAAAGGTCGCCTGTTCCCCAAGTGAGAATTTGTCGGCCCAGTTTCACATCGACATTACTTGCTATGGGTAATGCTATAAAGGTCTCACGCAAGGTTGCGGTCGTTTTGTTCGTTATGTTGTCTGCCGTCAGGTCTGCCTTCACGCTACCAAGGGTTTGACCCCAGTAATGGGTCGCCTCCCAGCGATAACGAAGCTCTGAGAGGCTGTGGTGGTGCTTAACGTAAGAGTTTGGGTGGATGAAACCACCGAAGCCAGCTTCTATATGGTAGCTAATGCTTGGTTTGCTGGATTCTTCTTCCCAAGTTTCATCCCCCCAGTCGTCTTCGGCTTCGGGGGCAGGTGCCTGCGTGGCCCCCGCGTGCATTGCTGCGGAGCAGAGCACTAATGAAAGGAAAACCAGTAATGCCTTCGATAGTGGGAATGACGCGAGCTTGGGTGAATTCATAGAAACTCCAATTGCCCTAAATAGCCTACTAGAGATGAGCTAGCGGTTTTTTAACCACTTTATTGGGGGAGATCGCAATGAGCGCTCAGCAAAGATGCTCTCTGGTATGCCCAGGTTGTACTTGATAAAACGCATTTCATTGAGGGTGTAACTATTGTTTCTCAAGTTGGAAACCTTCATCTTGGTGGCAGTATTGAAACCAGAAATCTCTTTAACTTCCATGGTTTCAACCCGGCGGTAAAGGGTTCCATCTTCATCCTTATACTCCGTTTTCATCGGGATAAACGTGTCTTTATCTATCCAGACTGTGTATTGCGAAAATTCCACCGAGCTAGGGTCCTTCGGTGTATTTTTAACAACGTAAAAGGTATCACTGGTTTGTATTAGTTCGTGTGTGTCGGCACTTGAATCTCGCCCAGAAACATCTTCGTAAAAAAAGTTTGACCCTACGAAGCTGGTTCGGTCATCCCCTGCAGCAATGCGCTTCACCAAATCAAGCTCAGGTAGATATAGCCAGCGATCATCCGTCTTGCCAGGGTGCTTATGAACGAGAAACATCGTCTTCTTTACATCGCTAGGTCGCGTAAAATACACCAGGAATTTCTGCTTCCCTCCGTCTTCAACGTCATGGCGTAGAATCGTGAACTGACGGAGCTGTTTTCTACCCTGCTTGTCTACGATGGTCATGCGTGTGACAGCACGTCCATCTTCTCCGGCATAGAATGCGGCCTTAATGGCTCGATCTACGATGTGGTCGACATCGGTTAAATCAGCAGAAAAAGCAGAAGATGGAAGCAAAAATAACAGGCTTAAAATGATCCTATTCATTCGTGTTCTCCTTGGTTGTTGGGCGAAGGTTTGAAAAGATAGGAACTGCCCAGTGATAACACGGCTGGCAACACGAGCAGGGTGACTAAGCAGGACAGCGCCATGATGGTTGCGAGAAACGCTCCCACAGTGACGTAAGGAGTGAGTGGCGCAAACAACAGGGGAGTGAACCCGATGGCTACAACAATGGCATTTCTACTGATGGCACGAGCGGGGTCTTCATACATAAGGGAGAGGGTTTCATGAATGGAGCCTGTTTCCTCAAAGAGCGTGCGACTGCGTTGCAAAAAGTGAATGGCAAAGTCCACCGATAGACCCAAAGTAAGGGAGGAAAGAATTGCGACAGGCATGTCGTAATTCTTGCCAATAAAGCCAATGACTCCATATATAGCAGTAATCGTGATTGTTAATGGAATCATCGCAATCAAACCAAAGCTGATTGAGCGAAACAGTATAATCATCACGATAAATACGGCGACAAACGCACTGATTAGGCTGCCGATCATGCCTTTTACCATGGCATCTTGCCAAATGACATTAATATAGGTGAGGCCGGCCCAATCGAGTTGAACACCTTTAGGCAGGGGGTGCGCGGCAATATATTCGTCGACAAATGCGGTGACATTCTGCATGTCGACGTTGTCACCACTTTTTAGTTGCAGCCATATTGATGCAGACCGATAGTCTGGTGTTACCATATGATACAAGTCGTTAGGGCGATGACTGCCAAGGTAGCTCAGTAGTACTTGTGCAACGGCATTGCTCGACTCAGGGATCGTAAAATGTGTCTCATTGCCACCGCGAAGCTCTCGGTGTACGGTTTTTACAATATCAGTCATTGCACTGCTTTTTCCTACATGGCCACTCTCCAGCAGTGCTAGCTGGAGGCCTTCGATATAGCGAAGTGCATCAGGGTTCTGAAAATACTTTTCTGCCGAAGCAGTGCTTTCCGTTAGAGTCATTAGGGCGTCAATTACGACAAGTTGACCGTCTGTAGCATTAAAGCTTCGTTCATCTAATTGGTTGAGAATGTCCTCGAGGGTGTTAATGAAAGAGGGGTGCGCAGCAGATTTTTGTAGGACCCTCTCAAGGGTGTGCGCAAATTCCTTGTTGGTGTGTTCACTGGACAGCACCTGAGTGAACGCGTTAAAAAACTGTTCTTTTTCATCGCCTTCACTTTTCGTTAACACAATAAAAGCGTTATAGGTCCCTGCAAAATGCTTGTTAAGTACCTTATCTGCAACTTGAATAGGGTGGTCTTTTGAAAACCACTGCACGGGATTGTCGTTAACTTTGATAAAGGAAATACCCCATATACTTACGGCAAGTATTAGTACGGTGAGTGAAATCAGTAGTTTAGGAGAAGCAAGGCTTCTATCGCCTAGCCAGCGCATGGATTTGGCTAGCATGCCATTACTATCTTGGTCGTGATCAACGCGAGAGAGCGCAGCGAGCTTTTCTGGCGAAAGCAATGTGATATAAGCGGGGATAAATGTCACCGTTAAAACAAAGGCAAGTAAAATCCCGAAGGCAATATATAGACCGAACACTTGAACAGGTGGGATTGGTGTCAATGCCAATGAGGCAAAACCCAGAGCGGAGGTAATAGAGGTATAAAACATAGGTGTAAACAGGTGCCCTAAAACCTCCCGAACCACCTGCTTTGGGTCTTTTCCGGGTCGATAGTTATCACTGAACTCAGAAAGAAGATGAACGGAATCCACGACCGCGATAGGCATTAAAAAGATGGGTATCATCGAGCTCATGATATGAACGGTAAACCCCATTCCAATTAACAAGCCCATGGTTGCGATCACCACGATCATGGACATTAACATTGGGGCCGTGATAAGGCTGATGCTACGGAAAAAATACCACAGAAGCACGAAGATAAATAAGCCAGCTAATGGTGCCGAGATAGCCATTTGCAAGAACATTTCTACCCCAAAGGTATCCTCAGCAATGGGTAATCCTGTTATGTGAAATTCATCGCTGCTGTCTAGCGTATCGATAATGGCTTTTACCTCTGTGGCAATTCGATAGCTTTCATGCTTTTCAATAATGGGGATATAAATGCCAGCGGCCATCCCATCTCCCGATACCATGGTGTTATTGATCATGGGTAATCGATTAACGGCTGATTGGATCTTATCAACATGGGCCTGTGTGCTCGGTGCGGTATTCATTAACCACTCAAAGCGAATCGTACCTGGGCCGGCTTGCAGAATGTTATCGGCCTCGGTGAGGCTCATGAGGTCTTCTTGAATGACGCCTTCTATTTTTTTTATCTGTTTGCTCAGGGTATGAATGCTAGTAAGAGTCTGCTGGTTGTACACGCCATTAGAGCGCTCATTGGCGATGATGCCCACAACGATCATATCGTGTAGGCCAAACTTTTCCTTTGTTGCCGAGTGAAATAAGCGGGCGGGCTCACCAGGTGGTAGCATGTTTTCGGGATCGGTGTCTATTTTTATTTGAGGGACCATTGCTCCTAAAATAATGGCCAATAAAATAGATAGGGTGACAACCAGTTTAGGGCGTTCAAGAGAGAGATTGACAATTTTTTTCTTCATGATCCGCTCCGAGATTAAGGTTTTTCGTTATTGGCTAGAATTTATTAGAAAATATTTATGGCGAATCTATAAATGTATTTTTTGCGCGGTAATCGTATTATCGGTTAGGTCTATGGGAAATCGACAGGCAGTACACCGTGCGTATAAGGCATACACGAAAAATCCGTGTATGCCTTATACGCTGTGGCTCTCCGTACGAGGTCTTTTTGTTCTCATATAGATACAGCTACTTATAAGGTTGCTGTTTAGCTATATTTGCTGATGAGGGTCTTGATTTTTTCCATGTCACTATGGCTTAAGTCTGAGGGTTGCTTGTTTTCGATTTCTCTCTCAATCATACATGCAAGCATCTCGTGAGAGGCTTTGTCTAAAGCCTTCCTTGCTGCAGACATTTGCTGCGCTGTTTTCTCACAATCCTCACTGGATATAATGAGCTTTTGTATTCCGCGAATTTGTCCTTCAATACGTGCCAAGCGTTTTAGCATGGCATCCTTGTATTCTTGCTTCATAAGCTAGGGCTCCTTTTGTGTTGTACCGTAATACTATACCCCGTAGGGTATGGCATGCAAGTCACCGAATGAAAATATGAGGTGTTTGTCGTTAGAGGGTATCTCTAAAAATAGGCATTCCTCACGATACCTGCATCAAATCGCATAGGTGAATTCTCATGCCTGCCTTACACACTGCGGCCCTGAGTTTCTGGGCTCTTTTGCTCTTACATGAAGATTACCTGTTTTATAAGCGCCCTCGAAGCGGATACCCGTAATTGGCCTGAATTTGACCATTGTGTAAATTGAACTAAGATTAAAAATAAGTTCTGCTTATATTGGTTATAAGTCTTAAATTACTTATACCTATTCTGGATGGAGTGGTTTGCATTTAGTTTTTGTTCGCAGCCAGATGTAAATTTATGTGCTAGTTTTTTAGATAGTGTCTGCATTTTGTTTTCAATAGCAGTTATTAATATGGGGTTTAATTTTTTGCTGCTTTCTCTTTGTTTGTGTTAGCAAGGTGTGTAGTAGATCAAGAGCTCGAAAGTTACCAGGGGATATTATGGAATCGATGAACGCGGGTGACATGCCGGCAATGGAGTTACAAGGTAGCCCCAATATTCTTATT
>JAHRVS010000281.1 GCA_019090565.1 Gammaproteobacteria bacterium | reverse complement strand
ATTCAAATACCGCTTCGAGGCGCTTGCGATTCATGCTGTCGAGAGAATTTAGGACTTGACGTGTAACGGTTTTCGGCAGCGTCTGGAGGATGTCGGCGAGGTCATCGGTGTCCAAGCCTTCCAGAACACGGGTTAGTTCCTGCGTGTTCATTTTCTTGGTGATTTGTTTCAGAATTTCATCGTTGAGATGCTGGAGAACTTCCCCTTCTGTTTCCGCATTTACTAGCCGCCATAGAATAGTTCTCGCATCTGGTGGAACAGATTCAAGCAAATGGGCGATTTCTGCTGGAGACATACCGTTCAACATTTGGCGCACTTTCACGAAGGTGCCGCTGTCGAGTGCTTTGTTGAGTTGATGTAGACGAGCCTGTGCGTCTAAGGCATGAGGCATTCAAAAGCTCCGATGACAGTTTTTGACGAGTGATGTAAGCGAGACATTGAGTGATTTCGCTTTAGCTGGACAGTTTAGTGGGTAAGGGTTAATGAAAGGTGAATCTGTCGGATATAATTGCTTTTATTCTCCTTCGTGAAATTTGTTTTCTATTAAGGTCTGTATGGCTTGAAGTGCGGCGGCAGCATCCTTCCCATTAGTGATTAACAGTATTTGAGAACCAGGGCCTGCTGCGAGCATAAGCAGGGACATGATGCTCTTGCCGTCCGCAGTTCGCTCCTCAAAGCATATTTGTACAGTGCTCTCATAAAGCTTTGCCGTTTCGACCAGCTTTGTTGCTGCGCGAGCATGGAGGCCGCGTAAATTGGAAAGTGTGAGGGTGATCTGTTTCATTTGTGTCGCTATAACCATCAAAGGTGTTGAGAACTCACTGTTTGCCACTATTTCAGTTCACGCTCAGGCCAGTGTAACCTTCGTGGTTACAGGGCGCGCAGACCTCGCTGATAAAGTTGCGATTGTCTAAGGACGCCTTTAAAAATGCACTTTTCACGTGATAGCGGCGCCATCGATTGAGGTTTCTGCCAAACTGGCATGCAGTGCATCGTGCACATAAGCTCCGTACTCGAGTTCCCATGGGTTCGGCGGCTCTCCATGCCGGGTTTCCTTGCTCTCATATAAAAAATGGTATTGTTAGAGGTGCCCTTAAGTATGGCGGGCTTAACGGTATTTGAACAGTTTTGAACCTGCTGGTCATGACTAGAAGGGGCTAGGAATGAAACCTAACTTGAGGTGCCGTATATTCGTTAACCAATTTCTCTATGCCGAAGTTGGGTATTACTTCTGCTCTCCTCAAAGTTTTTAGCCAGTGTTTCCGCGACGTATACTGAGCGGTGTTGGCCTCCGGTGCAGCCAATGGCCACTGTCAGGTAGGCGCGGTTACTGTGTTCAAAATGGGGGATCCACTCCTGGAGAAAATCATTGATCTGATTAACCATGAGCCGGGTGATTTCTTCGTTTTCTAAGTAGGATATTACCGCTGCATCTTTGCCAGTGAGTTCTCGAAGTCCTGCTTGCCAGTGAGGGTTGGGTAAGCACCGTACGTCATAAACAAAGTCGGCATCAATGGGGACGCCTTTTTTAAACCCAAAGGAAATAAATTGCAGAGAAAGGCCGGTTCGTTCAATGCCAATACTATTTTTAATTGTTTCCCTGAGTTGGTGTACATTGAGCTGGCTGGTATCAATAACGAGGTCAGCTCGGGCAGAGATGCCAAGTAGCAGCCGGTGCTCTTCGTCAATAGCTTCCGCGAGCGAATGTTGGTCGTCGCTGAGAGGGTGTTTACGTCGCGTTGCGCTAAAGCGTTGCATCAAGATGTTGTTATTGCTATCGAGGAAGATAATCTCGGTAGACATATTCATGGTTTTAAGGGTGTCGATGACCTCGGGGAGGGAGCTAAGTTGGTTCGGTAGGTTGCGGGCATCAACTCCCACTGAAATGAGCTGTATATTTTGTTGTGCCTCACTTTGGAGTGAGCGTACAAGCTCAGGAATCAGCTTCGCAGGTAAGTTATCAACACAGTAGGACCCCATGTCCTCGAGTGCTTGCAGGGCGGTTGTTTTCCCTGATCCAGACCGGCCACTCACTATAATGAGTTTCGGGCGGTTGTCTTTATTCGTTGCAGAGGAGTAGGGTTTCATTATGACTAACCAGTTGCCTGGCTACACTCCTGCTCAATGGCAACTTGAAAGAGTTCGTCGGCATTGCGAGATTTGCGCAGCGCATCCCTGAAGGTTTCTTGGTGAAATGCGCCGGCGATTTCCTTTAGCGTATTCAGGTGCTCCTGATTGGATTCTTCAGGGGCAATTAAGGCGAATACCAAATCAACCTTGTTGCCGTCGATAGCATCATAATCAACCCCGTTGTCCAGTAATACGAGCATGCCCATTGTGCGGTTGCAGTGGCTAATCCGACAATGGGGTATGGCTACTCCTTCACCAATGCCGGTGCTGCCTAGACGTTCGCGCTCAATAAACGCATCAAAAAGCTCGTTTTTGTTGAGGTTTGGGTTGGTATCGCTAAATTGCTGAGCGATTTTTTCCAACAAGCGCTTTTTGCTTTTGGCTTTTACCCAATGTAAAGCACGTTCAGGCTCAAGTATTTCTTTAATTAGCATAGTTACTGCTCGTAAAATCTTGTTTTAGCGTGCTGCGCCATGGTTTCGGGCAACTTGCTTTTCTTTGTGTTTGAGTATTTGGCGATCTAGTTTATCAGAAAGGCCATCGATAGCGGCATACATGTCGTTGGCGCTTGCTTCAGCAAAGATTTCGCCTCCACGGAAGCGCACGGTCGCTTCGGCTAAGTGGTCCTTGCTATCAATGTTTAGGGTGACATTGATAGAGGTGATTTTATCCAGGTGACGACTCAGTTTCTCTAGTTTTTCATTAATGTAAGTTTTTAGGGCTTCAGTAAGGTCTACATGGTGTCCACTGATGTTTATTTGCATTACACGTTCCTCTTTTTTTGAAAAAATATTTCGTAATTAAATAAGTCTTTTTCTTTCATTAGAGGGAGGTATAGAGAGCGCCTCCCGGTATTTTGCAATGGTTCTTCGGGCTACATTGATCTTTTGTTCTTTGAGAATTCCGGTGATTTTGTTGTCGCTTAGGGGTTTCTTGGGGTTTTCTGCAGCAATTAGCTTTTTAATAATGGCTCGAATTGCAGTAGAAGAGCATTCTCCGCCAGATTCTGTGCTCACGTGGCTCGAAAAGAAGTATTTTAGCTCAAAAACGCCTCTGGGTGTATGCATGTATTTATTTGAGGTGACACGGGATATGGTTGACTCGTGCATTTCTACACTTTCGGCAATCTCGTGCAGAACCAGTGGCTTCATGGCTTCTTCACCGTACTCGAAGAAGCCTTGTTGGTGTTCCACAATGCGGGTTGACACTTTTAGCAATGTTTCATTGCGACTCTGCAGGCTCTTGATAAACCAGCGTGCCTCTTGAAGATTGTCACGAAGGAAACTGTTGTCGGCACTATTGTCTGCGCGGCGTACTAACGAGGCATAGCCACTATTGATGCGTATGCGTGGCGCGACAGCGGGGTTTAATTCAACTCGCCATCGTTCATTTTTTTTCGTAACGATAACGTCGGGGATGACATATTCTGCATGAGAGGTGGAAATTGCCTGCCCAGGTTGCGGCGACAATGTCTTTATTAGTCGAAGTACTTCCTTTAACTTTTCTTCCTTTAGCTTGCTGCGGCGGATTAACTGATTAAAATCACGATTTCCGAGCAGCTCGATGTGCTCAGCGATAATGAGAATGGCTTCGTCTCTCCACTTCGTGTCTTCAGGCAGCTGTCGGAGTTGGATTAACAAACAATCCTGTAGATTTTGCGCACCGACACCAGGGGGCTCAAACTGTTGGATTCGATGCAAAACAGCGACAACCTCGT
>JAHRVS010000280.1 GCA_019090565.1 Gammaproteobacteria bacterium | reverse complement strand
TGATGCACCAACGTACGCGCCCACCAAATGCGTCGTGTAATTTACTGAAAACCAATTTGTTGGCAATGCCATATTTAAGCGACAGCCCCATGGGGAGCGGCTGATGCGCAGCATTAAAGTCACTGGCCTCTTCCCCGATTTTGCAGGCCCAATGGAATATTTTGAGCGCCAAACCACCTTTGGTTTCGGCCCCGCTGTTGACTTTGGCATACACTTTTTCATAAATACGTGGAACACTGGCAAACCAGTGAGGCTTGGCTAATTTAAAGTCATCCAACAAAGTATCCATACTACGATTAAAATAAGTAGTGGTGCTGGAATACAAGCTTGAATATAAAATTGTACGGGCAAATACATGGGCCAATGGGAGAAATAGCAGTGTTGAGTCACCTGGGTGTACATCGGTACTTTGCGCAACGGATTGGGTGGTAAAGGTAATATTTTCATGACTGAGCATGACACCTTTTGGCACCCCAGTAGTGCCTGATGTATATACGATACTGGCTATATCTTCGCTCTGTACACTGTCTTGGGCTGTTTTTAATTGCTCGTTGCTAATCGTGTGGCCAAGTGCCAGGAAATCATCATAACTTAACACCCAGTCTTCATCAGAGTCGCCTTTAAACAAAACAACTTTTTTAACCTTCTCAATATCCTTTTTTATGTAAAGCAGTTTTTCAAGCTGCTCGTGATCTTCCGCGAATACCAGCACCGAATCAGAGTGACTGATAATATACTCACAATCCTTGGCCAAGTTTGACTGATAAATGCCCACGGTTACCGCGCCGATGGAAACAATTCCCATATCACTCAGTACCCAGGGATAACAGGTGTTGCTGAGGATGCTGATTTTTTCATCCTTTTTTGCACCCAGGGCAAGAAGACTCTTCGATACCTGATCTGCCTGTGAGCTGAACTCGCGCCAGCTAACACCCTGGGTATTCAGGTGGCTATCGAACCAGCGGTAGGCTGCTCTATCAGGTGATTGCTCAACAACAGAGGTAAGCATGTGATTAATGTTTGCGTAGTTTTTAAAAGTCACTGGATATCTTCCTTAATGAACATATTCGTTTATTTCGGGTGCAGGTTTTGCTCGGTACTGTGGTCTTTTCGAGATGCTATTTTTGCACTATTGTATTAATAGTGGTCTATCTCCTAGTGCATTACAAGTTGCCAAATCAGTTTTTGCGCGGGTGTATTGAGGCGCGTTATATCAGGATATCCAAGTGTTTCAACAAGCGAAAAAAGCAGATAATTGACAACCTCGAACCGAGTCAGCGCCACTAAAATGTTGAGAGCAAACGGGATATACTAGACAAAATATAAATGAAAGCCATCAATACAACTCAGAGAACAAAAGGCGACACCGCAACAAGATACCCTGTTTTTTTAAAACTGGATAAGAAGATCAACCCAAACCGTACCCGCAGAATAAAAAAAGTGTTTTTGGGCGTAAGAAACGGAATCAATCCGGTTTTCAGTCTGAATGCCTAAACGCTGAAGAATGGGTGGCAATGGGCTATCGGTAACGCCACGCCTACCTTCTCGCAGTGTACGCCCCGTCCAACCCACTAACTCTAAATAATCCTGCCGTGTAAAGGGGATTCCTTCCGATAAGGGGGCAAAACAACAGCCATATAAGCGTTTTAGGCATGTTTGTTTGAGTTCAGCACCACACTGGTTAGTGGGGTTCTTTTTGAATTCGCCAACCAGCTTTTAAAAGTCCAGTTTGCGCGAGTCTAAACGCTACAGGGTGCCAATAATTTTATGGCTGCCCTGGTAATTCTTCCTTTTATCATTGATATATTCCAAATCGGAAACTTCTTTGTCGTTATAAGGGCAGGCGGTATGGCGATTCGGGCGAAGTTTAGTGGGCGACCGATTTTCCGGTGAGATAACGGAACAAAGCTTGAAAATTATTCAGAGCTAAAGTCGATCTAGCCAAAATGCTGACGTGTTCTATTTGCAAATGCTACAAGCGAAAGCATCACTGGCACTTCGACCAAAACCCCCACGACGGTCGCCAGAGCAGCGCCGGAATTCAAGCCAAACAGGCTAATCGCAACCGCAACGGCTAACTCGAAGAAATTAGATGTACCTATAAGTGCTGCCGGAGCGGCAGTTTTAAACGGTACTCGCCAGAGATAACCCCACCCATAGGCAACAACAAAAATGCCATAGCTTTGAATCAGTAGCGGGATAGCGATCAGCGCAATGACCATTGGTTTATCCAAAATGGTCTGTGCCTGAAAGCCGAATAACAAAACTACGGTAGCCAGAAGGCCCACGATAGAAAACGGCTTGACCTTAGCTGTAAAACGGCTAATTCGCTGGTCGTTGCCAGAATCATCCAACATTTTGCGGGTGATGTAGCCTGCCACAAGAGGAATGACGACATAGAGTACAACGGAAAGCAGTAAGGTTTCCCAAGGCACCACAATGTCCGTGACACCAAGCAGAAATGCAGCTATCGGTGCAAAGGCAAACACCATGATGATGTCGTTAATGGAGACTTGAACCAATGTATAATTGGCATCGCCACGTACAAGTTGACTCCACACAAAAACCATCGCTGTACAGGGTGCAACGCCAAGCAAAATCATTCCAGCGACGTACTCCTTGGCCGTTTGCGGGTCAACCAACCCGGCAAATACATGCTCAAAAAAGAAAACCCCAAGCGCCGCCATGGTGAAGGGTTTGATTAGCCAGTTTACAACGAGCGTTATGCATAAACCTTTGGGTTTTTTGCCAACATCTTTCAGAGAAGCAAAATCCACATTGACCATCATGGGATAGATCATTACCCAGATAAATAGGGCGACCACTAGGTTGACACGAGCATATTCTATGCTCGCAATAGCTTCAAAAAGGTTCGGCAACACAACGCCCAAACCTACGCCAGCCGCAATACATAGGGCAACCCACAATGACAGATAGCGTTCAAATAATCCCATAGGCGATGCCGTATTCGTGCTCATAACAGTTTTTTCTCTATGTAATTGATATTAGCTCTTTGCCCGATATTCCTCTGACCTCTTGTCATCTCCCCTTGCAAGCGGTGAGGCACGTCTGCCCGTTTGTTTTTCTATTTGCGGCTTAAACCGCTCATTACCTAATGCCCAAGCTCGGTTAATAGAATGACGTATTTCTTCGAGTGTATAGCTCAGTATCATCTTGGGCGAAATCAACGTCCAAGTGTGCCATTTATCTACAGCCCCGATGGTTGGGCCACGTTAAACTTCTACACATCAAGATACGCCTTAGTATTTTCTGCAGAGTCCTTAAGGGCTATTAGCTAGAAATATTGCAGTCAAATAGACATTTTTATTTCACTCGTTTTTCATTTTTTTGAGGTGCTCCACAAATTCTGCCGTACTGTTTGTTCTGGGATAGGGTTGATCTGGCACATCCTTATTTAAAAACGCACACAGAGGCGCCCAACCGCTACCTGTGTGATACGTTAATAGACGGTCCGCTGGGATAGCGGCCTGTACATCACGTATATTCTGCTCATACACAGAGATAGCATGGTCACGGTTATCGGGTTGACCCTGGAAGACTTGCTCGGCAATCAGCGTTTTCCCCAGTGCCCCTGAATCTGGACTATGTTTGATCACCTCTAAAATTGTATTACTGAAACTCTCGTACCAACTCTCTGCAGGACGAACCGTTAGCAACACCTTCGCCTTGGGATACCGCTCACTGAGTTCACGCCAATAATAGGCACTTGGCCAATCGACTGCAGCTTGGTAGCCTTGAAAGGCATGATCCCAATCAAATGAATTATCCACAACGGCTTTACGCCAATACTGCTCCTGCTCAGGGTTACGAAGCACCTCAATCATGTGATGGCAGGGTGCAAAGCCCAATATCTCCAGAGCCTGCTTCATTGATTCTGTGCCTGTTCGGCCAAATCCCGCACCGATAATTTTAAGCCCCATCACCATTACTCCTTATTAATAAATACGTGGAAAGACTGTTGGTTAGTTTCTTCTAAAATAGCAGGTTCATCATGCCTGTTGTGTACTCAGCCCTATTGCTGACTTACTTTTTCAGCTTTATAAAGTCGGTTTATAGTTCCCCTGAATTGAGGCTGCCTGAATTGCCAACACAAACAACCAAATACAGCAGCCATAACCAACAGAAAAAGCCAAAGAACGAATAATATCCTGATCTAACAAGTAAGCGCCCGCATGTATAACGCGCATTACCATGAAAATAATTGCAGCCAGCGCTGATTTTTCGACATCCGCCCCCGAAAAATGTGCCACAAAAACAGCCATTGAAAAAATAATGATAGATTCCCACAAATTCTGTTGTGCGGCATACACCCGCGCACCAGTGCCGTCAAGCAAGGCGGCTTGAGCGCGCGGTTGCTTATTATCATACTTTCCAAAGGTTTTAATCCGAATATAACCACCTAAATTAGACAAGGTATACGGAAAAAATATCAGTATAAATAAACACCAAAAAGGGATAGTCATCACAAACTCCTATTTCTTGAATTATTAATTTTTGTCAGCATGCAATTATACGCCAGCCACACAGTAAACCATCAATAACATAGGGTACAGCCCCAGTAAACATCGCTGCACCAGCTCCTGCGGCTCGGGGGAGATCAAGGCAAAGGCGGTTATGGCCTCAAAGGGTGATTAAACCCCGCTATCGAAATGCTTTGCCCCAGAGTGCGCTCCAGTGTGTTTGAAGTATTGACCACTACACTTCGTACATATTCAGTGATGGCTTCCATTTTAAATGAATGGGCTATAGTTGAATGTCGGTCGGATAAGGCTTTATGCATGAACGGTAAGCTGTAGGAGCACTGGGTAAATCAGATTGCGTCTAGCGCCTTTGAAAGCCTACTTTTAAAGACTTATCGAGGAAAAAATAGTTGAGCTAACGGATGGCTATGATCTTAAAACGGAAATTACTGAGTATTAATATGAAGAGATGTAATCACATGCAGGCGAAAGCAGGCGTTATAGTTTGTTTTTTATACACGTTAATGTTTCCCGCTTTAGTCAGCGCCGGTTTGGCGGTAAATAACCCAAGTCGTCAGTATGAGGTGACGGCTGTCAAGGGTAGTGAGCTGCCCATAATAGGACAGTCAACGGAGGGGTATTCTGTTATGGCCGTGGAGGGAGCCAAGCTTTCTCCTATTCCTTTTCAGTTTGATGATAA
The DNA here is from genome assembly GCA_019090565.1 of Gammaproteobacteria bacterium. GTDB lineage: Bacteria > Pseudomonadota > Gammaproteobacteria > Pseudomonadales > UBA3067 > UBA3067. Next base: position 242 of record JAHRVS010000280.1, on the reverse strand, counting down.
AAACACCAAAGGCCTCGTCTTTATTTCAGGAGCTTCTGTCAAGGTTGATGGAAAAGAAAATGTGGTAGAGGCGCAGGATGAGTTGGCCTTTATGTATAGGGATATGGGCCTGAAGGTGAATTCAGTAGTAATGGCCAGTTTGGAAGGAACAATAATTTCAGAGTTTGAAATCAATGAAGAGGGAGTGAGCCGTTACGCATACCTTGTAAAAGGTAATTCGCAACGAAGTGATAAAGTGTACG